>JAFVCL010000102.1 GCA_017479285.1 Lachnospiraceae bacterium | reverse complement strand
GGGGAGGTTATATCCCAGACTGTGTATCCCCTTGCCTCAAAGGTGGCTCTCAAACCTCCCGAGGGGAATGATGAAGCATCGGTCTCGCCCTTGATGAGCTCTTTCCCGGAAAACTCCATAAGGGTCCTTCCCTCTTCGTCCGGATGCGTTACAAAAGAATCATGCTTTTCTGCTGTAATACCGTTTAGAGGCTGGAACCAATGGGTATAATGGGTGGCTCCGTTCTCCACAGCCCAGTCCTTCATCGCCTTTGCGACGACATCTGCTGCCTCCTTTGAGAGTTCCCCGCCCTGATCCATAACCTTTTTAACTTCCCTGAAGATACTCTTCGGAAGTCTCTCCCTCATCTTTCCGAGGTTAAAAACCTTGCTTCCGAACAACTCCTCCACATCTATCAGTTCACTCATCCTTAGGCTTACCTTTCATAGCAATTTATTTGTTTTATAATATCTCAATTTAAATAAACTTACAATAATTTTGTTATTCTCAGTATATCTCCCGGCTCCGGCACCTCCGAAAGCACCGCCCATACCCTCTCTCCCGCGTGGGGACAGCTGTTTACAGGCATACACTCCTCTCCGTCTATCGAAAGTCTTTCGGAAACCTCCTTTTCGAAGGCTCCCCCGTCGCACACATGATACAGCTCAAGGACCTCAGCCTCTATATCTCTGCCGTCCGGCTTCATTATCTCGATGGTATCTCCCACAGAAAATTTATTTTTCTGTTCAAAGCCCACAAAGGCGCAGCGCTCCCCCTTAAGGTTTACCGCCTCGCATATTTTTCCCACAAGCGCAAGATATATGGCATCGCTCGAGTAAGTGTTGTTATCGTATATCTGGCTCTCCTCGTCCGGCCTTCCGAAAAAGAACCCCGTCGAGAATTTCCTGTAGGTACACTTCGCTATCTGCTCGCGGTACCAGTTCAGATTCTCATTGTATTTATCAGGGCTCTGGAAGTAGTCATCTATCGCCCTTCTGTATGTTCTTGCAACCGTAGCGACATAGAGCGCGGTCTTCATACGGCCTTCTATCTTCCACGAATCGATCCCGGCATCCACAAGCTCCGGAATATGCTCTATCATACACAGATCTCTGGAATTAAAGATGTATGTGCCTCTCTCATTCTCATAAACCGGCAGGTACTCCCCGGGGCGGCTCTCCTCCTCGACCGCGTACCGGAGTTCGCCATTTTCTCCCTCGAATTCATCTTCCCCGTATTCGTCTTCCGCAGCCTTCTCCCCGGCGGCTCCCCTTTCAAGCACAGTATACTTCCAGCGGCAGGGGTGGGTACAGGCGCCGTGATTCGCATCCCGCCCGGTAAAATAATTTGACAATAAACACCTTCCGGAGTAGGAGATGCACATGGCCCCGTGCACAAAGCTCTCGATTTCCATGTCCTCCGGGATGTTCTGCCTTATCTCCTTTATCTCCCGGAGAGACAATTCCCTCGCGCTTACAACGCGCTTTGCACCCTGACGGTACCAGAATATATAAGTCTCGTAATTTGTATTGTTTGCCTGTGTGGAAATATGTATCTCCGCCTCCGGCCAGACCTCACGGCAGATGCTGTACATTCCCGGATCGGCAACAATAAGCGCATCCGGTCCGAGCTTCTTTAATTCTTCAAAATACTCTCTCGCCCCCTCAAGGTCATAATTGTGGGCAAGAATATTCGCGGTGACATGTACTCTCACACCGTGCCCATGCGCAAATTCAATGCCCTCAGCCATCTCCTCTTTCGAGAAATTCTTTGCCTTTGCGCGAAGCCCGAATGCCTCACCGCCGATATATACCGCGTCAGCGCCGTATCTGACCGCGCACTTTAAAACCTCAAGACTGCTGGCCGGGCACAGCAGCTCGGGCTTTTTATTTTTTTTCATATTTTCCATTTTCAGTTTCTTTCGTGGTAACCCTTCAGGACTCCGCGAGACTGCGCCTGGTTGACAGAGCCATTCCGTCTCCGTCCCGGAGTATTACCGTCTCAAGCTCCGGATTATGGCAAAGCTCGTAAATATATTCGCGCATCCTCGAGTGTATCGTCCTGTTTCTTCTGGTAACTGCAAATCTTGACTCAATGATATCCCCCTCGCGGAGAACATTGTCCGAAACCAGTATCCCCCCGGGATTCAGCAGTCTTAAAACATCGGGAAGCCAGTTTATATACTGCCCCTTTGCGGCATCCATGAAGATCATGTCATAACCGCCGCCAAGTTCTTTTAAAACCTCCCCCGCATCCCCTTCGATAAGAGTTATACGGCCCGGAACATCCATGTTGCACTCTCCGGCCTCTGCCGCCCTCCTGAAATTCTCCTTTGCAACCGGGATCCTTTTTTCGTACTTTTCTATCGTATCAATATGCGCTTCCCTGTCCGCAGTCCGGCTCATCAGTAAAGCAGAAAAGCCGACCGCTGTCCCTATCTCAAGGATGCGTTTCGGCTTAGATAAGCTTATCAGAAAACGAAGACATCCGCCGGCGGACTTACGGATTACCGGTACATCCGCCGCTATTGCCTCCTGCTCGATCATATCAAGAAAGGAACCGTTTCCCCTGTCCATAAATTCGATGAAGGCGGAGAGTCTGTCCTGCTCTGTCATCTTACATCATCCTCCAAAAATGAATCGGGATCGTCTCCCATATCGATCTGCTGGACCCCTTCATCCTCGCCGGATTTCTCACCATCCGCTTCGGGGGTCTCCTCGGTTCCCGGGGTATCCCCATCCTCCTTTGCCTCCTCAGCTTTTCTGGCAGCTTCCTCCTCCGCCTTCAGAGCTTCCTCCGCCTCCTTCTTAAGGCGGTCTTTCTCGATGTTTATCTCCGCGATAGACTCGAACATCTCCTCTGCGGTCATGGTTGTACTTAAAGTGTAGGTTCCGCCCTTTACATCCTCGCGGAACTCCGAACAATAATACTGAAGCGCAAGTAATTTGCTGTCCCTTGTAAGTCCCTTTTCCTCAAAGAGCTTCCCCAGATCCAGACCGTTAAAATCCACCGGTATCGACACCTCGACCTCTCGCCCTACGCTCGCTGCCATCGGCTTCTCCGTGAATATGCGGTAGCCGTAATCGTAAGCCACTCCCGCGCCGCGATAAACGATATACACAATAGCCACGATAAGGAGTATCTGCAGTGCAGAGTCGAAAACATTGCCGACTATCCCCAATACCCGCTTTAATAATTCATTGTCAGACTTTTTCTTTTTCATAACCAGATCCCCGAAGCGGTATGCTGCTTAATCAAAATCAACCGCTTCTACAATTGAATATGAGCAGCAGGCTCTTGAGTCCCGGTCTCCTGCTTAATCAAAATCAACCGCTTCTACAATATCAAAATTGATATTCTGCATCATTCTGCAAAAATCAAGCTCAGCCGCAAGAAAGCTGTCAACAAGAGGGTTTTCCCTGAAGGTCTTATACTCATCCTGAAAAGCATTCAGCCTTGCAAAGTCAAAGTCCTCGCTGTCCTGCATCTCATAATTCCTTTTTCTGAAATCATCCACCTGTCGTTTTAATTCAGGATTCTGTCTGAGCAGGTCCAGCTGGGCGTGATACTCTTTGTAGACTTCATCCTCCTTGATAGCCTTTATAAGACCATCAAGTGCCTCTTTAACTCCTGCATTCATCAAAACCACCTCTTTTGATACAAAGCAATTATACCTCCTGGATTATCGGAAGTATCATGGGACGGCGTTTTGTCCTCTTCCACACGAATTCGCTCAAAACATCCTTCGTACCGGATTTGATCCTGCCCCAGTCGGATATATGTCTCTGGCTGTAGCTCTCCACTGTACCCTGTACAAGGGCTTTTGCCTCCTCGATAAGATCCTCGGATTCCTTCATGTAAACGAAGCCTCTCGAAACGATATCCGGACCTGCGACGAGCTCACCGGATATCTCGTCAAAGCACATAACAACTATCAGGATACCGTCCTCCGCAAGATGCTGCCTGTCTCTTAAGACGACATTTCCCACATCTCCGACGCCGAGACCGTCCACAAGTATATCGCCAACGGGTACCTTCCCTGTAACACGGGCGAAATCATCGCCAAATTCCAGTATATCTCCCGATGAAAGGATAACAACATGATCCTTATCGTATCCGAGTTCCTCGGCTATCTTTGCCTGTGCCTTAAGATGCTTGTACTCACCGTGGGCCGGAATCGCAAACTTCGGCTGTACCAGCGTGTACATAAGCTTTATCTCTTCCTGGCAGGCGTGTCCCGAGACATGGACATCCTGGAAAATAACATCGGCTCCCTTTGCGAGAAGCTCGTTTATTATCTTCGTTACGGATTTCTCATTTCCCGGTATCGGATGGGAGGAAAAGATCACCGTGTCCCCCGCACCAACGGTTATTTTACGATGCGTACCGCCTGCCATCCGGCTGAGCGCCGCCATGCTCTCCCCCTGGCTTCCGGTGGTTATTATAACCTGCTTCTCGGGGGGATAGTTCTTTATAAGGTCAAGGTCCACAAGCGTATCTGCCGGAATATTTATGCATTCAAGCTTTTGCGCCGTCTCGATAATGCTTACCATACTGCGCCCTTCGACGCTGACCTTGCGCCCGAACTTGTGGGCGGAATTTATGATCTGCTGAACCCTGTCGACATTTGACGCGAAGGTTGCCACAAATATCCTCGTGTTTTTGTGCTCCTCGAAAAGGTTGTCAAACATCCTTCCGAGAGTTTTTTCTGAGGGTGTGTATCCCGGTCTCTCCGCATTTGTGGAGTCGCACATCATCGCAAGAACACCCTTGCGGCCAAGATCCGCAAATCTTTGAAGGTCGATGGCATCTCCGTAGACAGGCGTGTAATCAACCTTAAAATCACCGGTATGAACAACTATCCCGGCAGGCGAATATATGGCAAGCGCCGCAGCATCGACTATGCTGTGATTCGTCTTTATAAATTCAACTCTGAATTTCCCTAAATTAATAAACTGTCCGAACTTGACTACTTTCCGTCTCGTGGACTCCATAAGCCCGTGCTCGGTAAGCTTGTTTTCGATTATTCCCATCGTAAGACGGGTGGCATATACCGGAACATTTACATCCCTGAGTACATAGGGCAGAGCCCCGATATGGTCCTCGTGACCATGGGTTATGACAAAACCCTTTACCTTGTCGATATTGTCCCGAAGGTAAGAAACATCGGGTATAACAAGGTCAACCCCCAGCATATCGTCCGCGGGGAAAGAAAGCCCGCAGTCAACCACAATAATACTGTCCTCGTATTCGAAGGCAGTTATATTCATGCCAATCTGTTCCAGGCCGCCGAGGGGTATTATCTTAAGCCAGGAAAGCTGCATTTTATCTCTGTTTTTCTTTTTACTCAATACTTATTCTAAACCTCACTCTCGTCATCCGATATGAGCTTTACATCCTCGAGCATTCCTTCAAAAACATCGGCAACCGCTGTAAGCTCATTGTCGTCCGACACGATCACATATCTGCTCTCGCTGTCTCCGTCCTCCGAAAGATCCTTAAGGATCAGCGCCTCTCCGTCGCCCTCCTCGAAGTCCGTAACGAGAATATAGCTCCTGCCGCCTATTCTGGTCTGCTCCAATACAAAAAATTCCACCGGGTCTTCACCCTCGGGATTGAATATGACTTTTTCCAGTTTTTTATCGCTCATATCAGTCCTTCTTATTGTCGAGATAATCCTGCAGTATTATCTGCGCCGCGATCATATCGACATAGTCCTTTCGGTTCTCCCTGCGGATCCCCGATTCCTTCATTATCTCATCGGCCTCCACGGTGGTCAGTCTCTCGTCGTACATCTCCACCGGAAGACCTGTCCTGCGCTCAAGGTCTTCTTTAAACTCCCTTGATAATTCCGCTCTTACCCCCTCGTCACCGTTCATGTGCAAAGGGAGACCGAGAACTATCCTGCTTACTTCGTACTCACTGCACAGCTCTTCTATCCTTGCCAGAGTACGGCGAAGCTTGTTTTCCTTTTCGCGCCTTATTATCTCATGCGCCTGAGCTGTTATAAGAAGCGGATCGCTGATGGCCACGCCCACCGTCTTTGATCCGAAATCAAGCCCCATAATACGCATATCAAGACTCCCAGCCGCGATTTATGATGTAGCTGTTTAAAAGCTCCTCTACAAGCTCGTCTCTCTCAACCTTCATGATAAGGCTTCTCGCATTGTTGTAGCTTGTAACATAAGTCGGATCTCCGCTCATAATATATCCGACTATCTGGTTTACGGGATTGTATCCCTTCTCCTGAAGCGCCTCGTAAACGGTAGCCAAAACCTCCTTTACGCCTGTGGGTGGCTCAGTCTGAACCTCAAAATACTGTGTGTTCCCCAAATCTGCCATTTTGTTACCTCTTTCTATAATTTATAAATCCGGCTCCTGCGGATTAAAATTTTAATATGTCCCCCGGACCATCGCATACCTACACAGAGTGTATTTTACTATATAATTTCAAATCACGCAAATTCTTATTTATCCGCGCCTGTCCCCCCTCCGGAACCGACCCGCCTTGTTCTTACAATAAGGCAAGAAGATCCCCCTCTGCCGAAATCTCCCCGGGCACTAACAGGGCAATACCGCCTTCGGGAAGCTTCCCGCGGGTTCTGACCTTCACATAATCCGCCGTATGCCCGACACTGTATCCGTCCTTATATTCCTCCACAAGAACCTCCGCTTTGTGTCCCAGATATTGCCTGCGGTACTCCTCCGAATGCCTTGCGGTCATTTCAAGCAATATATCACTTCGCCGGCTCTTTACGGCATCGGTAAGCTGACCGGGCAGCTTGTCTGCAACGGTGCCCTTACGCCTTGAGTACTTAAATACATGCATCTCGTAGAGTCTGATATCCTCAAGAAACCTCCGGGTAATCTCAAATTCTTCCTCAGTCTCTCCCGGAAAGCCCACGATAACATCCGTGGTGATCGCAACACTTTTACCGGCCTCCGCATACGCCTTCCTAAGAAGCTCTACCCCTTCCTTAAACTCCGATGTTGTGTAATGCCGGTTCATCCTCTTAAGGGTCTCATCGCATCCGCTCTGCAGCGATAAATGAAAATGCGGACATACCCTTTGGATATTCACAAGCCTTTGGACATTCTCCGGAGTAATGACCCTGGGTTCAAGGGAGCCGAGCCTTATCCTTGACAACATATCCCCGGGAACAGCTTTATCTATCATCTCAACAAGGTCAAAGAGCTTGGTCTCTCCCCTGTAATCTCTGACAACTCCGTTTTCACCTTCATGGGTTTTGGGCTTTACCTCACCCCTTGTCCAGGCTTCATCTTCAAAATCAATCCCATAGGAACAGATATGTATACCCGTAAGGACGATCTCCTTATGACCGTTTCGGGCAAGAGTCTTCACTTCCTCGATAACATCCTCCGGCCTGCGGCTTCTTACCCTGCCTCTTGCGAGAGGGATCGCGCAATAGCTGCAAAACTGGTTGCACCCGTCCTGAATCTTTACATCCTCACGGGTCCGGCTTTCGCCCGCGTACACTGTGGTGTTCTCGTAATCCGAGGGACCGGTAAGATCGGAAAGTATCGTAAGCTTTTCCCCGTCGGCGGCGGGATTTTCCAACCCTGCCGCTCTATCCTTTTCCCGACCCGGTTCCGTATCCTTATCCGGATGCTCCTTAAAGTACCTGTCCAGAATTTCGGCAATCTCAGTTTTATGATTATTCCCTACAATAATGTCAACCGCAGCATCCTCCTTTAGCGTATCGGCGCCTGTCTGGGCATAACATCCAACGGCTACGACAACCGCATCCTGGTTTAACTGCTTTGCCCTGTGGAGCATCTGCCGGCTTTTTCTGTCCGCGATATTTGTTACAGTGCAGGTATTCACAATATATACATCCGCTTTTTGTGTAAACTGCACAATTTTGTAACCGGCTTTTTGTATAATCTGCTGCATTACTTCCATTTCATAAGAATTCACTTTGCAGCCAAGATTGTGAAATGCAACATTTTTCATCGTTTTTCCCAAAAACTTTGTCCCTTTTATTTTATCTTTTTGCCTTGACATAAAACGGTTTCTTTATTATGATAATCGCGTAGCAAGAAAAAAGGATATTTAACGGAGGTAATAGTAATGAAGACTATTAAGATTTCACTCAATTCAATCGACAAGGTAAAGAGCTTTGTAAATGACATCACCAAGTTCGACTATGATTTCGATCTTGTTTCCGGAAGATATGTAATAGACGCTAAGTCGATCATGGGTATCTTCTCACTTGACCTTTCAAAGCCCATCGACCTTAACATCCACACCGAGGACGGAGCAGAGGAAGTTCTTGAGGTTCTTAAAAAGTACGAGGCATAAGCCTTTGCTTCACTGAAAAAAACATTCAGAGCATCTCATTCGAGATGCTCTTTTTTTCTCCTGTAAACGCGCAAAAATCCGCAAACGACCATTTGCAGCCTAAATATCTATCACCCTGTCGGTTTCAAGCGCGGTCTTTATAAGATCCTCTATCACCTCATCAAGCGCGTGTTCATGCTTCTCGATAACCTTGCGAAGCGGTTTTGTAACCGGGTGCTTTGCGACAAATATGGTGCAGCAATCCTCGTATGGAAGTATCGAAGTCTCGTATGTCCCGATCTTCTCGGATATCTCAACTATATCCTGCTTGTCAAAAGCGATAAGAGGTCTGAGTACCGGCAGCGTACATACCTCATTCGTGCAGGCAAGGGATGCAAGTGTCTGGGACGCAACCTGTCCGACGCTTTCTCCCGTAACAAGGGCGAGGGCGCTGCACTGCTCCGCTAAGGTCTCCGCAATCCTCATCATATACCTTCTCATAATGATCGTAAGCTCATCATGCGGACATTTTTCATATATCGCAAGCTGTATGTCGGTGAAATTAATGACATGCATTCTTATCGGGCCTGTATATTTCGAGATAATCCTTGCCAGATCTACAACCTTTTGCAGAGCCCTCTCCGATGTGTACGGCGGCGCGTGGAAATACACCGCGTCAATGGTAACTCCCCTCTTTGCGATCATATAACCCGCAACAGGGGAATCGATACCTCCCGATAAAAGCAGCATCGCGTGTCCGCCCGTTCCCACAGGCATTCCGCCGGGTCCGGGTATTATTTCGGAATAAAGATAGATATGGTCTCGTATCTCGACATAAACTATCATCTCGGGATGGTGTACATCCACCTTTAGCCCGGGGAAAGCATCGAGAATCGCCTCCCCCACCTCCACATTAAGCTCCATGGAATCAAGGGGGAAATTCTTGCTCTCACGCCTTGCAAAAACCTTAAAGCTTATGCAGTCGTCAGCGTTTCTTTCTATGGAGGGCAGGGATGTCTGCCATTTTATTTTTCCGAAGTTCTCCTCCGATAAAATATCCTCCGGGCTCTCCGCGCCAAACCCGTTTTCTTTCAATATCTCCATTGCCTTCAGAGCGCCTTCTCCCCCGCCGGCAAGAAGATTCCCGTACATATCCCGCATATATCCGACAACACTTCCCATAAGGCTCTCGGAAGTATCCTTCTCAAGCCTTATTATCGGGCATATCCCGGCCACACCGAATACGGTTTGAAGAGCCTCTACGGTCTCATCAAAATCGAAATCTCCGTCGCAGGAAACAAATATCCTTCCCGGAGTCTTGTATACCCTGAAATCGCCGTCTATCCGGTTAAGTGCGGCTCTTATACGCGATACCAGCGCATCCTCAAAGACATAGCGATTGCGCCCTTTTATTCCGATCTCGGCATACTTTATGAGAAAGTCCCTGAAAATATCTTTTCTGAGAGGTCTTTTCATCCTGTCGCTTTTTGCATCTATATTGTAATTTCGTGACATATCTGCTAAATCCTTATCTGTGCTTTCTACATCCTGACAAATTTTCTGAGCACCGGGAGTCTCTCCCCCAGAACTCTCAGCGTCTCATCTATTTCCTCTTCCGTCGTAAAATGTGACATTGAAAACCGGAGTGTGCTGTCCAAAAGAGATTTATCAAGCCCTATAGCCTTAAGGGTTGCCGAGGGCTCCGGCTTATGCGTTGAGCAGGCGCTTCCCGCCGATACATATATCCCCGCATCCTCGAGAGTATGCAAAAGCACCTCAGCGCGCACTCCCGAAAAAGAGAGGCTGACTATATGGGGCGAACTCATCCGAATGTCCTCTCCGGAAAGATTTTCGGTAAAAGCCTCCCCGGCCTGCGAATCACTGCCGGTCTTTACCCCCGGGATTCCGTTTACGCTTACCCCCTCTAACCTAAGCGCTCCCTTTATCAGTTTTTCCTTAAGAGAAAATAACCTGTCTGTATCCTCGTCGAAGCTCTCGTCCAGCATCTTTGCGGCAAGCGCCATCCCAGCAATCCCCGGGACATTCTCCGTTCCGTTTCTTAATCCTCCCTGCTGGCCTCCGCCGAAGCTTATGGGCTTTAACCTGACGCCGTCTCCGACATATAAGACTCCCATTCCCTTCGGACCGTGAATTTTATGGCTGCTTATGGAGAGAAGATCTATCTTTTGTTTTTTGGGTCTAATCACTGCCTTCCCGAATCCCTGAACAGCGTCGACATGAAAAACTATCTCAGGATCAAAATCTTTTACAGTCTCTCCTATCCTCTGGATGGGCTGAACGCTTCCGATCTCGTTGTTGGTATGCATGACCGATACAAGTATAGTGTCTTTTCTCAAGGCTTTTTCAAGCTCGGAAAGCTCCAAAACCCCGTATTCATTTACCGGAAGGTATGTTACCTCAAAACCTTCCGACTCGAGATATTTCATCGTGTTTAAAACTGCAGGATGCTCTATCTGCGTCGTTATAAGATGCCTGCCGCGCCTTTGAAGCGAATGCGCCGTTCCGATTATCGCCAGGTTATCGGACTCGGTTCCACCCGAAGTAAAATATATATTTTTTGCTTCGCATTTTAAAAGACCCGAAAATACTTCCTTTGCGTCCTTAACATACTTTTCGGCATCTATTCCCTTTATGTGCATGCTCGAGGGATTTCCGTAATCCCCGCACATTACCTTGTTCATCAGTTCAGCGACCTCGGGGAAAACCCTTGTGGTCGCTGAATTATCCAAATATATCTCCATGTCAATACTGTTCCTTCATTTACCTAACGCCTGGGCATAGCCCAGGATCCTTGCCTGGGTCGCTGCATCACAGGAATTATATATCTCGAAAAGTTCGCCTGCATCCGTTTTGACATCGACAGCTATAATGCTTGGGGGATTGCTCCGCGTTCCATGAGTTTCCACGCCGCTAAGCAGCCATTCCGGTGTAACCTCTAACACCTTGCATATTATCAAAATCTTCTCTGCTGTAGGATTAGTCTTTTTCTTCTTCCAATCGCTGACTGTGGTTTCCGGTATTCCGGTCTGCTTCGCAAATTCTTTTTGCGTCATATTCATTTCTGCCAATTTGTCAAATATACGATCTCTTATAGTCAATTTACATCCCTCTTTTTATGGCTGTCGGGCTTACAGACTCTTTATTCCTCCAGCACCTTCAGCGCGTACGAACATGTAGCTTCAAGGGTTACATGCTTTACTGTTTCTTTACCGAATAACCGAATTTCCCGAGTTTTTCGCCAAGCGCAAAATACTCTCCGTGGGAGTAAGCGACAAGACCCGTGTTTTCAAGAGCAAACCTTCCCTTTTCGTCCATATAGCTCTCATCGACGGTAACTCCCGTTACCTCCGCGATAAACATATCGTGTGAGCCGAGCCTCTTAACCTCTGTAACCCTGCAATATATGTTTACCGGGCTCTCGTCGATGGCCGGCACTTTGGAAAACTCCGAATAATACTCCTTAAGCCCCATCTCCCTGAACTTATCGTATTCCGCACCGGACCTTACACCGCACCAGTCGCAGGCTCTTACCAGCTTTTCATTTACAAGATTAATTACAAACTCTCCGGTCTTTTCGATGATATCGTGGGAATACCTCTCCGGACGGACGGAAATTGAGACCATCGCGGGATCCGAGCAAATCGTTCCCGCCCAGGCGACAGTTATTATATTTGCTCTCTCGTTTTCCCTCTTGCAGCTTACCATTACCGAGGGAACGGGGTAGAGCATATTTCCCGGCTTCCAATTCTGTTTTGACATTTATGATTCCGCTTTCTTTACTGAAAAATTCGATAACCTTTCACCTATGCGGTGCCGATATCTGGCTATGGCCTGTCTTCCTTACCCGTCCCTTCCGTCGTAAAGGCTATCCAGCTCATAACGGTCATCCCCGCAGTCTCTGTTCTCAGTATCCTTTTTCCGAGGGTAACTATCTGCATCCCGAGGTCACATGCCTTTTCTATCTCCTTCTCATCAAAGCCTCCCTCGGGGCCGATAAAAACAGCGATTTTCTGGCCGGGCTTTAATCCCGTGAAAATATCCCTCGTCCTGTCCATGGCATCATTATCCGCCATCTCGTAGGGCAGAAGCTTTACATCGTACCCGGAGGCATCCCTTAGCGCCTCTTCAAAGCTCATCACCTGTGAGACCCCGGGGATTATCCCCCGCTTACTTTGCTTGGCGGCTGCCTCAGCGATGGACTGCCACCTTGCTGTCTTTGACGCACTCTTTTTATCGTCAAGCCTGACAACGCATCTTTTCATTGAAACCGGCACGATTTTGGTCACGCCAAGCTCCACGCATTTTTGGATTATAAGCTCCATCTTGTCCGCCTTGGGAAGTCCCTGGAAAAGAGTGACCTCCACGGGGAGTTCATTTCCCTCCTCCTTTATAAAGCGGAGTTCTAAGACGACATCCGACTCATTTAGCTCAAGCACGGCACATCTGTATTCCCTGCCGTCATAACCGTTGGATATGCTGACCTCCTCACCTGTCTTCATGCGGAGGACATTTTTTATATGATTGACATCGCTTCCGGTTATAATAACTATTTTCTGTTCGATATTGATTTGTGAAGATTCGACAAAAAACTGATACATAAAATTATGGACAGCTGTCCTCGCAGCCTATTTGCTTCCCTTGCAGGTAATGATCCAGGGCGCGGGCTGATTTTCAAAGGTGTTCTTTCTTCCCAGCTTTGATACCGAGATCTGGATTATCTCCGGGTCTCCCATACCGTTCTCAAAGCAGAGCGCAGGCATTGATGCCGCCGTTACAAAATCAAGCGTATAAATCACAAATTCCATCTCGGGATTTATGGAGAGCATATATTTTATCTCCTGTTCCATGCTCGCGCTGGCTACAAGCATAGTCACATCCGGAACGGGAAGCCCCTTGAAATTATCCTCATCCACATGATCGACAATCTTTACATTGTGGAGTCCGAACTGATCCACATTGTCCTCAAGGGCGCGGCGGTCATTGGAGTTATACTCCACCGCGATGATCGTTCCGTCGCCGTTCAGGATTCCCGCCTCGATAACGATGGATTCCCCGGAGATAACACAGATATTCTTTCCCTCCTCTATCTGCATCTTTGAGAGGATAACCGCACGGATCTCGGAGCCCACATACTTGACCGATCCGGGGGTGAATACGGAATTGTCCATTCCGAACTTAAAGGTGCTTCTCGCGTGGGGATTGAGTATGAGCATTCCCGCGGAAGCGTTTATCCCACGGTCTATCATCTCGGACACCTTGTTTTTCTTTATCTCACCGCTGGGCTCGCTGCCCTCGTTGTAGATAACGGTACACTCTCCGAGTCCGGCGCTGTACATACGGTAGAAAATATCCTTGTGTCCCGCCTCCGTAAATACAAGCACGCAGCGATGGGCTTCCACTGTCGGGATTATGTTCTTGTTCTTCTTCGTAATGTCAAGCAGCTTAACATGCTCAAGATCAAGATCTGTATTCTCCGAAAAATACTGAAGCCATGAAATTATATGTGTATTTGTAAAAATATTCTCTGACATGATATTCCTCCCTTTTATCCAATGGTTATTTATTTACCGGATTTCAATGCTTTGTCCATGCAGTATTTTTATCCTTCAGGGCTTCCTTGCCGTAACCGAGCACCACTCGCCCTGACAGGTCGTCTCCGTGACCACGAGCCCCGCGGCGCTCATCGCATCTTTTACGCGAAACTCCTTATCGTTATCGTTTAATATCCCGGATGTAATGTATACTGCTCCCTTTTTCATCTGATTTACTATAACCGGTGTAAGAGGCACGAGCACATCCGCGAGGATATTTGCCACAACGATATCGTATCTTTCATACCCGGCCCTGTCCTGAACCTCCTTCTCGGTTATTATGTTTCCGATCATGAGCTCAAACCCCTCGGGATTTACTCCGTTTTTCTTTAAATTATCCTCCACCGCGGGAACCGCGCAGGGGTCAAGATCCGTACCGACCACATGCTTTGCTCCCATCATAAGCGATAATATTCCGAGTATACCGCTTCCGGTTCCGACATCCAAAAGCTCGGTTTCCGGAGTTATAAACTTACGCAGCTGCCGTATACACAGCTGTGTTGTCTCATGCATTCCCGTTCCGAAGGCCGTTCCGGGATCGATATGGAGCACCATCTTAGCCTTATCGTCCGGAGGAACCTCCTCCCACGAGGGAATAACAAGAATATCGTCAATGTAAAACCGGTGAAAGAATTTCTTCCAATTGTTGATCCAGTCGATATCCTCCGTAGCCTCAAGCTCTATCGTCCCCTCACCGATATCGAGGTTAAAGCTCTTTAAATCTTCCAGTTCAGCTTCTATCCTCTCCTTCAGCTCCCCGGGGGAAGTCTTCTCTCCCTCGACAGTCACATTTCCGTCATCCCCGAGTTCCACAAAGAAATTAAGAAAAGCCGTCCCGTCGTCCTTTTCCGTCTCCGGGAGGATGTCCACAAACATCTGCTCCTTTTCCAGCGGCGTAAGCGGGATCTTGTCCTCTATCTGTGCTCCCTCGAGCCCGATATCATAGAGAGTTGAAATAATGATATCCTCCGCATCCGTCCTTGTCTTTATCCTGTACCTCATCCAGCGCATAACAAATTACCTCAAAACCGGTCTTAAAGTCAAAATATTCATAACCTTACTTCGACCGCCACTTAAAGATCATTACTTATAGATTACCACAAATCAAGCCGGATTCCCACTAAATTATATTCATTTTTTATGCCGCTGTATGATATACTGTTTACTGTATTTACGAGCCGGTTCTTTTAGGGGCGCGTATAATACATAGGCAATTAAGGCTTTAGGAAGAAGAAAAGGAGCAAATATGACAGCAAATATTCTTGACTACGGAGCCGTTCCTGACGGGCAGACCCTTTGCACCGGCGCGGTACAGGCTGCGATCGATACCCTTAGTGCGAGCGGCGGACAGGTTCTTATCCCTGCGGGGCGTTTTCTATGCGGTTCTCTAAGGCTTCGCTCTAACATAGACCTGCACCTTGAGCAGGGCGCGGTTCTTATCTCCAGCATAAAGCAGGAGGATATGATCGATTTTTCAAAGGATTTTGAGGATGACAACGCCGACACCGGATGGGAGGGCGGATGCTTTCTCTTTGCGATGCACGAAAAAAACATTTCCATAACCGGCGAAGGAACCATCGACGGACAGGGGCGGGAGCTTTTCTATGATGATGACCGCGACGGCGGATTACATGAATGTCCCCTCGCCGTAAGGGGCTTCAGACCCCGCATGAGCTTTCTTGAGGATATAGAAAATCTCACGGTCAGCGGCGTGACATTTTATGACTCCGCGTTCTGGACACTCCACATGGCGGGATGCCGGGATGTCCTTATCGACAATATCCGGATCCTCAACAATGAGCGCGGACCGAACAATGATGGGATTGATCCCGACTGCTGCACGAATGTCCTTATCCGAAACTGCATAATCCGCGCGGGCGATGATGCCATCGTATTAAAGACCACTGCACCGATGGCTAAAAAATACGGTGAATGTAAGAATATCGTAATACAGGGGTGTTCCATAAGAAGCCACAGCAGCGCTCTTAAGCTTGGAACCGAGACCTGGGCGGACATCCATCATGTGATAATGAGCGACTGTATTTTGGAGGACTGCACAAGGGGCTTTTCTATATGGTCAAGGGACGGAGGAGATATCCACGATATCACGATACACCACATTAACGGAAACACCCGGGGCTACAGCTCCTCGCTTCGTGGCGGCGACGGTGTGGTGGTCTGGTGGGGAAGCGGAGAGCCCATCTTTCTTTCCGCAACCAAAAGAGCCGGCGCAGACAGACTCCCCGGTAAAATTTTCAACATCCGTATGGACCACCTTTATATGACCTGTGAGGGCAGCATTACCATCGCGGGCGAGGATTATTCCCCCATCTCGCACATCCGCATAAATGACTCGGAATTCATATATAAGCTCCAAAGCTCGCATCTTCCGGAGTACCTTGATGAAACACCCTCCGAGAGAGGCTGCTACAAGCACGAGCTTCCCTGCATTTATATACGGTGCTGTGAAGATATAAAGTACCAAAGCGATCTTACTGTTGACGATTCGTTAAAAGAGGTATTTAAGAAAAAAGAGATAGTCGAATGACCAAAGACCATGAATCTAAAGAAAGATATCCGGGGAACAAAAAGATTTTGTTCCCCGGCGTTATGTTTTATACAAATTCCCGTATAGCGTCCTTTAGTTTTTCCGGCGCATCACTCTGAGAAAGCCATTTAAGAAATGACTCATCCGAGGAAGCTCCCTTAAAAGCACCGTATACCTTTTCTTTTAATATCATCGGGATCCACGCCCTGTCGAGAAGCTCGAATAAAAGCTCTTCCTTATCGTTTACGGCAGCCGTCAGTCCTTCAAAGATCACCTCTCTGTCAAAGCATACGCTCCCCTCCGGAATATTTACGGAAACTGTCTTTTTAGAGCGGTCGTATTTATATTCAAGTCCGGAGAGTTTTCCGTTTTCATCCAGATAAACCTTTGTATCCTTCCCCGGTCTTGCGCCATAGATTTTTATGCAAAAGCTTCTTTTTTCGGGTATAAGTCCGATTGAGCCTTCAGCAGAATATATCCTGAATCTGTCACTTTTACCATCCTTCCCGTTTACGGCTCCTTCAGATGCCTTATATCCATCCTTTGAGCATACAAATTCCAGCACGGTCCCAACGGATTTTCCGTTCTTGTACTCCATCGATATTCCGTCATCCTCGTAGAGCTTTGTTTTTCCGCTCCTTCCATAACCGATGGCTATCTCAAGTATCTTTGGATTATCACATCCGTTTCCCGGCTCATCCCCGCTTAAAGGTATTACCGCTCCCTCCCTGAAAAGAACAGGTATTTCCT
Source organism: Lachnospiraceae bacterium (assembly GCA_017479285.1). Classification (GTDB taxonomy): domain Bacteria; phylum Bacillota; class Clostridia; order Lachnospirales; family Lachnospiraceae; genus AC2028. The sequence goes on along the minus strand of JAFVCL010000102.1, from coordinate 7,306 downwards.
CAAGCTTTCTGTAAAGCTTTCTTTTCTCTCCTCCGCCGTATATCCTTCCGTTAAAATAATCGTACCATCTTCCATCCGGGAGATACATATTTACTTCCGCGAGTTTAAGGTTATCATCAACGGGAGATGTTATTGCCCCGACGATGATTTCATCTCCAAATCCGTACTCATTTCGCACTTCCCGGGCTTCCGCTCTATCCGGTGCCATATAGTACACAGGTCTTATAAGCGGTCTTCCGCAGCTGTGCGCGATATAAGTCATCGTATAAAGATAGGGAACAAGCTTATGCCTTAATCTCATATAATCCGTTACGATATTTCTGTATGGCTCCTCTAAGGTCCACGGCTCCTTGTTAAAGAAAGGGCTGCTGCTGCTGTGGATCCTCATTATCGGTGAGAAGACTCCAAACTGAACCCAGCGCACAAGTCTTTCATTGTCCTTTTCACCGAGCATATGGCCGCCGATATCATGGCTCCACCATCCATATCCGATATTCGAGGAGGTTGAGGTAAAGTAAGGTTGGAAATCCAGACTCTTCCATGTCGTATGAGTGTCCCCGGAAAAACCGATCGGATATCTGTGACTTCCGGCTCCGGCGTACCTTGAAAAGATCATCGGTCTGACACCGCGGTTTTCCATATCCTTATAATGATAATGATTCAAAAGAAAAAGCGGATCCGTCTCCTCACCGGCACGACCCTTACCCTGCTGCCAGTCTATCCACCAAAAGTCCACTCCGTCCTTCTCGTAAGGATGCAGAACCTCTTCAAAATACGCATCCCTGTATGCCTTATCCGAAAAATCAAACTCTGCCGGCTTTTCCGACTCCGGATCTATCCCAAGCCTGTCGGCAACTGCCTCATACATATCCTCAAACGCGCGTATTCCGTCTGCCGGATGAAGATTCAGAGTTGTATGCAGTCCCCTTCTTTTAAGATCCTTCAAAAATCTTTTATGATCGGGGAAGAGTTTTTTATCCCAGCTGTATCCTGTCCATCCTGTTCCGTACTTCGGATCCACATCCGTTATATGCCAGTCCATATCTATTACGGCTACCGAAAGCGGGATTTTTTCTTTTTCAAATCTGTTCATCAGAGCAAGATAGCTCTCCTCGGTATATCTATAATATCTGCTCCACCAGTTTCCGAGAGCAAACCTCGGGATCATGGGCACGTTTCCGGTAAGAGTATAAAACTCCTTAAGTCCACCGTAATAATCATTTCCGTACCCGAAAAAATAAATATCTGTTCCCTTTTCTTTCCGGAGAACAAACTCACCGTCTTTAAGTATCGCCGACTCGCTGTCGTCAATGACCGCGAAACCTCTCTCACCGAAGATGCCCCCCTCCAGCGAAACAAAACCGTCCGTCATATCAAGCGTTCTTGCTGTCCCCAAAAGGTTTCCGTCGGAGTTTGCATAGACAATACTGTAATGCCACTCGTTTCCGTTTTCCTTAAGCTTTATGCTAAGGCCTGTGGATGAAAAGGGCTCTCCGTTGTAAGATAGAATAAGACTTCCGGTCTCTACGGACAACTGCCCGTCACTTGACTTAACATTAAAAAACTGCTTCGGAAAATCCCTGCAGGTGACCATTTGGGTCTGCTCATCAATAAAACTTCCGGCAGCATTATATTCCAGTCTTATAAGTCTTTCGGTAAGTACGGTTATTCTGAAGTTTTCTCCCGATATATGGTTTTTATCTGTTTTATATTTGAAATACATAGCTTCCCAACGCCTTTACACTAAGCAGGATATCCCCAAAGCCACTCTCTTTCCAGTTCAATGCTTCCTTAAATTCGTCCGTATGACTCTTCGGCACTCCTCCCCCGATGGTCCATACCGGTATAATAATATCCCTGTCCTCTTCCTCCATCGAGATCACACCGATATATCTTTCCTTCCCGTAAAATCTTGCAATTACCAGGATCCGCCCCTCTGCATAAAGAACCTTTCTTCCGCCCTCTGCAAAGGCAGGTGCGTTTCTTCTTAGACCGGTCATTTTCTTAACAAGTTCCAAATGCTTCCCGGCCGCTTCATCTTTTTTCCCCCACGGCATCGGGAATCTGAATCCCGAATCATGCTCTGTGTATCCGTCTATAGCAAGTTCATCTCCGTAGTAAATACAGGGAATGCCCGTCCAGAAAAGCTGTGCGATCACAGCGCTTTTAAACCTCTCGAACCCGATCTCCTTATAGTTATGCATTCTCGCAACATCATGGCTGTCGAAAAGATTCATCTGGCAGTCAGCTATTACCTGGGGAAGCTTACTGTAATGATCCTCCGTTCTTTTCACCACATCCTCTGCGGTCATCTTATAAGGAACCCTGGCCAGTTCTTCAGTCCTCTCAAGAAACAGATCCCCCAGACCGGCAAACTGCCTTATTATCCTGCCGAAACCGTAATAGTTCATGGGCGCATCCCAAAGGTCTCCCTGCAGGTACTCCGCGCAGTCTCCCCAATGCTCACCGATTATAAAAGCCTCCGGATTCTCCTCGCGGATCGCATCGCATACTTCACGCCAGACTTTATCCGACAGCTGTACATCATCATTTCTCGCAAATACATCAGCTACATCAAATCTCCATCCGTCGATGCTGTACGGCGGCCTGAGCCATTTTCGAAGCACACTGTCATGCCCCCTGTATATAAGCTCGCAAAGCTCCTCGTTTCGGTAATCCAGCATCGGCAGTGTGCTTACGCCGCACCATCCCTTATAGCTGCCGTCCGGGTTCTTAAAATAAAAGGGCTTTCCCTCTTTTAACCACTTATGCTCTATTCCGGTATGGTTTATGGAAATATCGAGAATGAGCTTCATATCATTTTTATGCAGAGCTTCCGACAACGCAGCAAGAGCCTCATCCCCGCCGAAATGCTTATCCACATGAAAGTAATCTGTGCAGTCGTACTTATGGGTGGAATATGCTTCAAATATGGGATTGATGTACAGGGCAGTAACACCGAGATCCTTAAGATAGGGTATCTTTTCGATTATTCCGTAGAGATCGCCTCCGAAAAAATCCAGTCCCTTGCCCTTCTCAAAACCGAGCGGTTCATCCTCCCAGTTTTCCATCCGGATACTCTTATTTCCCCTGTACTCATATTCACCTGTCCTTACATCAAGCTCCTTTTTTCCGTTACAAAACCGTTCGGGAAAAATCTGGTAAAAAACCGCTCCTCTAACCCATTCCGGTTTTTTTCTGTCTGCAAGGATAACAAAATCCCTGTCATACCCCGGAACATATCTGGTTATCCCTTCACGGTTATAGAAATATATGACCTCATCGCAGGCAAAGATAAATCCGTAGGCTATCCTGTACTCATTTACTTCTGTTTCCACGCTGTAGTAGTCCAGATTATAAAGCTTTCTGTCCTTCTTCATTTCAAGAATCTGCTCGGCTCCGTTAACCATACGCCTTAAGAAAACTTTATTCACCGGAGCATCCGAGGATACTCTTACGGAAATCTTTATTATATCTCCTGATTTCGGTTCGGGTACGCTTACAAAATCTCCTGTACCGTCGCTGTATATACTATCCGTCCAATTAACCATCGGTTACTCCTTTTATCCCTTAACAGACCCTGAAAGTCCGTCTACATAGAACTGCTGAAGCCATATAAAAAGTATTACGATCGGGACCGCTACTATAACCGCACCAGCAGCAAACTGGGTATAATATGTATCTATCCTCTTAAAGTCCGTCATCCAGAACAATCCGACCGCAACCGTATAGGAGCTTTGTTTATCCCCGAACAGAATGCTCGGAAAAATATAATCGGACCATGCGCCCAGGAAGCCCCCGAGAACAATGTAAACAATTATGGATTTGGAAAGAGGGAGCGTTACTCTGGTAAATATCTGGAATCTGTTTGCTCCGTCTATTATCGCCGCCTCATCTATCGCCTTGGGGATCGTATCGAAGAATCCCTTTGTAACATGATATCCCATGGCGGCTCCGGCAGCTCCGACTACGATAAGTGCGAGAAGTGACTGGTTTATTCCAAAGCCCTTTAAAATATTGTATACTGCGATCATCGACATAAATCCCGGGAACATTCCGATTATCATAAGTACATTCATAAAGGCTTTTCTTCCTTTGAATCTTGTACGGCTCAGTACATAAGCCGTTCCGAGGACTATAAGTGTATTTATAACGCAGTTTGACGCTGCGACTATAAGTGTATTTAACCACCACCTTCCGAAAGGCAGCTTCCCGCCGTTCGAGAAAAGATTTATAAAGTTTTTAAGCGTAAGTCCCTTTGGAAAGAAATATCCGACATAGTACCCCTGCTCCGCCCTCAACGCGGTAAGCAGTATCCAGAGTACCGGGAAAAGCCAAATGATACTCAGTATGGAAAGAACGATGTATCCTGTGTTTGTCTCGGAAACCTTCATTATCATCACAAGGGTAAAGTAAGCCGACACAAGGCCAAGCCAATAACCGACGGACAGGTTCTTATTAAGAAATCCGGAATACAATCCCGCCTTTTCGAATATACTCTTGCTCGAAAAAAGGATCAGTGTCCAGAGTACAGTAGATGCGATCTGGACTGCCTGCCATATCTTTACTCCCTTTACCGAAGTGTTTACGAAATTGATCACCGCGAACACTCCGGACAGGATAACCAATGGCAATAACAGGAACAAAAATATATTAAGTCCTATACCGGCCTTTATCGATATAAGCTTAAATGCTGCGGTGAAGAACGAATACCACTCGCCATCCCTGATCGTATAAGGTGCAAAGAGGCATACTACACCTATAAAAGCACCTATCATGGCTCTTATATAGTAATCCAGGTTTAATCCTATTACTGTTTTTTTCATCATTGAAATCCCTCCTCATTCTTAACTGCCTGTGATCTCTGGAAGGTTATCAGCGTGATCACCGCCGAAATAACGAATATGATGATTCCGATGGCGGAGGCAAAGTTAAAATCGTTACTGTCCTTTGTCAGCTTGTATAACCATGTAACAAGAAGGTCTGTCTTACCGGCTCCCTTGAAGTATTCAAGGCTGTTTGGAGCACCCGCTGTAAGGAAATAGATCGCACCGAAATTGTTAAAATTCCCGATCAGATTTGATATTAAATAAGGGGTCGTCACAAAGAGCATATAGGGGAAGGTGATCTTTCTGAAAGTAGTAAAAGGTCCCGCTCCGTCTATCTTTGCACTCTCGTATAATTCACCCGGAATATTCATAAGAATGCCGCTTACCATAAGCATCGTAACAGGTACACCGATCCAGAAATTTACGATTATGACCGATACTCTCGCCCACGCCACATTTGTAAGAAACGGTATGGAGCTGCTTGTAAATCCCCACTGTTGGAGAAGAATGTTAAAGATACCTCTTTCTCCGAGCATTGTGGCAACTATCCTTAGTGAGATAAATGCGGGGATTGCCATTACGATAACAAAAATGGTTCTCCAGAATTTTTTAAACCTGATACCTTTTGAATTGATTATTATTGCAAGGATCATCCCACCGAAATAGCAGGTGAACGTCGCAAGCACGCCCCATATAAGTGTCCATCCGAGGATAGGCCAAAAGGTAGATGAAAGCCTGTCACTCGATGAAAGAAGCGTGATAAAGTTTTTTATGCCGACCCAGTCAAAGAGATTCCCGGGCGGCTGATGCTCCGCATCATAGTTCGTAAACGCCATAAGGATCATAAAGATCAGCGGCGTAACTGTAAAGATGGTAAGTCCCGCTACCGGAACCGAAAGAAGAAGGATATGTATCTTCTCGTTAAACAGACTCTTTACATCCTCCAAAAAGCTGTTTACATGTTTTCCCGCTTCTCTTAACTGCCTTGCATGTTCTCCGGAGAAGATCGAAGTAAGCCAGAGTGCGATAAATACCGCGGTAATGACAATGGTTACCACACCATAGAGAAGAATGAGCATCGAGTTATCGCCCGAGATAACCTCAAATATTCCCATATCCTCGTTAAATACCATTCCCTGAAGATTCTCTCCCAGGGTACCAAGTTCCTTTAAGAGACCTATCCCCTTAATGAAAAGAAATACAAAATAGGCCGCCTCCATAAGGAGAAACAGTGCTCCCTTTACGATCTGGCCGTTTTTCATATTGGCAAGACCGCAGATAAAATATGAGAGCTTGGAGAAAATATCCCCCTTCGTAAAAATCGTTATGAAATTCCTTTTTTTATATGCAATACTGCTTTCCGTATTCTTCATACCTTTCCTCCGTACGCCCCCGTTTATGCATAGGGAGCTGCCTCTGAGGACAGCTCCTTTCGTTTCGATCATCTGACCATCAGTTTGTCAGAGTTGCTGTTACGCTGTCTACAAGCGCATCAAGCTTATCCTGAAGATTGTTTAAATTGATCTCGCCATAGTATACGCTGTCACCGAATGCCTTCATCGGATCCCAATATGAACCCATCTGGGGGATACTGGGCTGGCTGGTTGCAAGAGCCGCCTGGTCATTAAGGGCACTTGCAACATAATCACTTATTATCTCCTCACTCTCTGAAAGAGACTTAAGAACGGGAACATCACCCTGAAGCTTGTAGCGTGTAAGGCTGTTTTCCTGATTTACGAGATAAACCGCAAGCTGCTGTGCCGCAAGAGGATATGCAGTGTTTGACTTAACTGCGATGGTCTTAAAATCTACAAAGTTTGAAAGTTGGACTTCCTTTCCGCCGATGGTTGCAGTGGGAAGGGGAGCTGCCCCGAGCTTATCACCGAGTGCCTCTCTGAATTCAGGTGCGCTCCATGCTCCGGAGGTTACTGCTCCGAGATTGCCGTCCTTGAATGCGCTTCCGCCCACACCGTCAGCATCCTCGAGATACTTGGGATTTGCTGCAAGCTCAAGCATATAGCTTCCCGAACGGAATCCGTTCTCATTGTTAAATGTACAGTCAGCGGGATCCTTTCCATCTTCGCCGAAAAGGGTACATCCGTTTCCGAGGAAGAACATCTCCGCATACCATGAATTTGTTATCTGGGTACTGAAGTTCCACTTACCGTCTCCGAAGTCCTTTGCCATCATGGTGTCGAGATTCTTAAGGTCATCCTCTGTGTAGAAATCCTTGTTGTAATACATAAAGTATGTATTGGGAGAGAAGGGAACCGCCTGCATATATCCGTTAACGGTTACTGCGTTTACCGCACTCTCCGGAAGATCCGGAAGAAGCTGATCAATATCCTTTGTGATTGGAAGGAGAAGTCCCTTATTTGCAAGGTCCAGGATTCCTCCGCTGGGTACATAGAAGATATCCGCCGCGATATCCGCATCGGTCTCGAGCTGTCCTGCTGCCTCGTCGATGCCTACGATAG
>JAFVCL010000101.1 GCA_017479285.1 Lachnospiraceae bacterium | reverse complement strand
ATGACTGTATTATACCATATATTGTTGCGTTTGTGGGCATATATTGCATATTTAGTTAGGTTATACACCCAAAGTGCCCTGAAGCCAGGAAATATCTGCGTTTTACAGATACAGGGCAGATAACTTGTAAACTTACGCTAGGATATTGCCGCCGTTCATGGTAAACGTACCGCCGGAGTTATACACACCTTTACTTCCGCCGATCAGGGTGCCGCCGTTCATAGAAAAGACGCTGTTTGAGGAAAGGCGCACAATCGTACGGTCGACACTGGCGGCAATGTAGCCGCCGTTGAAGGTCTTTACAGTGTCCCCGGTTGCCGCGTCGTTCACCTGACCGAACGTGGAAGTTGTGCCTCGCGCTTCGAGGGTATATCTATGCGCTCCCTCTCCTTCGTCGTACAGGTTCAGCGTTCTGCCGCTGAGAATCTCGATTGCGGGGTTGTCATCGCCGTTGTAAGTAATGCTTTTCCCGTTGAGGCAGAGGTTGGTGGTGTCCTCTGGGACGGTCCATGTTCCGCTGATGGTCACGTCCTGCGTCTGGTAGTAGCTGCCCGCTGTGGTGGGCAGGCTGTCGGCGCTTGTCCCTGCGGTGAAGGTGATGTCGTCGTGGGTGTGCCCTCCATTCGCCAGCGCCGTCAGGCTCATCCCCGGCATCAGCACGACGACCATCGCCAGCGTGAGCAAAAAGCTCAGCAGCTTCCTTCCTAATTTTATTTTTTGTTTCATTTTTTTAAACCTCCTTGAGATTATTTTTTTGATATCATCGCGTATAAAACCGCCTTACATGACAGGGCATAATACCCCGTCAAGTAAGGCGGTTATCCATCACGAATATATGCTGTTTTATCCGCAAAAAGGGCGCGATTATCCTGGCTGGCTGAAAAGTCGTGTCGCATCGTCATCGGTATGTCAAGTCCTTTCTGATAATTTCTGGTGATCATAGTTCGCTTATTTTACAGTCTATATAATATATCGGCATTTCCATGCGATATCATTAGAGGCTTTTTATGCCTTTTGCGGGGCAAGCAGTGCAAGGACATAGTCTTTGGTAACGTGATATTTATCAATTATCTTGTCTATTATGTCAGACTCCGATTTGCCCTCATCACGCATATAATCAATAGTACCTATGATCTTCATCTTTCTGTTATTATCTTCCATCGCCTTACACATATCGATTGCCTCCTCATTTTCATCAAATTCGAGACCAAGTTTCGCTGTAGTATTTAAAAATATTGCCGTATCTCTGTCGATCTTCTCATGATTGGTCGCTTCTATAACCTCAACAGCACCTGCCTTCAAGTATTTATAAACCTTCAACGCAAGTCCAAGATCAGTATGAAACTTCTCAAAATCATTATCGGACATATTTGCCGGCGAGACAAGATTAATCGGATAATTTGGTATGAACCTAAGCAGTCCCTTATCCTTTACATCCAGCATCTCATGGAGATCCAGCGGTCCATCCCACTTCTCATCCGATAAGAACACTGTCACCGTGATAAATATCAAGCGTATTTTTTCAACATGAATCCAGGTATTCCGTTTCAAACACCCCGCAGCCAAAAGTCATAAATAGAACTCTGCTACATTCAAATGCATTACCCTGTCCTTACTCCACAATCCAGCCGCTTACGCTGCGCTCCTTTGAGTCAAAGCTTACGCCTATCTTTATAAGCTTTCTCCTATCCGCCGCATAAGGCTTCGCATACCCCATATCCTCTATCTGCTTCAGCGCTTCCTCGGCGGTCTTATCCCTCTTAAACTCAAAGATATATACATAGTCATCCGTCTCGACGATGCAGTCCGCCCTGCCCTTTGAGGAATGAACCTCCGCCCGGGTGTACTGTCCAAGGAGCATAAATACGATATAGATAACATTCTGGAAGTTGTTCTCCACCGTCTTTTCTTCATTTGGATACGGAAGCCTTGAAAAGAGGGCTGTGAACCTGTCCCGGAGTCCATCCGTGTTACCGGTGTCTATATCTCTTCCAAAGGAGCGTATATCAAGGGGATCGGGCTCTTTTTCTTCATTTAGGAACAGGGGCGCAAGGCTTTCAAGAAAGCCGTATTTAACCTCGTCATTCGGATAGTTTAACTGATAGCTCCTATACTTTTTGTCATAACCTGTAATCGTAAGATATCCTGTCTGGTAGAAAAGCGGTATGGGATTAGGGTTGTCATACCTGTAATCCGTAAGGACACTCTCCGACGCGTAGAGCTCTCCCGATGTTATCTGCTTGGCATCAAAGCCGGAGCTTTTCAGCTTCTCGATAAGAAAGGTGGGCGTCCCCGTGGAGAACCAGTACATTCCGAATTCTTTTTTTCCGAATGCATTTATAAGGCTGAATGGGTTATATATTCCCTCACTGCTACGGCTGAAATGGTAGCCGTCATACATCTTCTTCAGCTCCGCAAGACATCTCTCCCTGTCAAGCCCCTGCGAATCCGCGAGCATTTCTATCTCCGGTCCGAAGGTCTCTTCGAGTTCTCCCTGGGTTATACCGCAAATCCCACTGTATTCCCGGTCAAGGGAGATATCATTCAGATGGTTAAGATCGCTGAATATGCTTACCTTTGAGAACTTCGTAACCCCGGTAAGAAAAACAAATTTAAGATACCTGTCATAGCTCTTTAGTGTACTGAAAAAGCCCTTGAATACTGCCTCATTGTGCTCAAGCCTTTCCTCGTTCCCCACCTCAAGGGGCGACTTGTCGTATTCGTCCACAAGGACTACCGCGTTTCTGCCGGTTGTCTCTACAGCCTTTACGATAAGGTTCTGAAATCTCGCTGCCAGTGAGTGCTCCCCCGGCTCTACATTGTACTCGCTCTCCCATTTTTCAAGATGGGTTTTCAGCACATCCTCAAGGGCGACAGCTCTCCTGTATTCATCCTTGTTGAAATCAAAATAGAACACCGGGTATTCCTGCCACGCATCCGGATCTTCCCTTTCAAGCTCCTCTATCTTAAGCCCCTTAAAAAGCTCCTTTTTCCCCTCAAAATATGCCCTTAGAGTTGAGAGAAAAAGACTCTTTCCAAAACGCCTCGGACGGCTTAAGAAGTAAGGAAGTCCGCTCTTTGCCAGTTTATAGACATACTCTGTTTTATCGACATAGATATATTTTCCCTTTATAAGGCGCTCAAAGTCCTGTATCCCTATCGGCAGCTTTCGTATTTCCATAAGCCTTTCACCTCAGATTAAGTTTATCCTTACTTTACAATATAACAAATCAACAATAAAAATACAATCTTCTAAAAGGTATGGGTCGATAACATCACCTGTGAATGATCAGCCCGGGCAAGGCTCTGTCGCCACCACGATTGCCTTATTTCCTTCTACGCGGAATTTCACATTAACCCCGCCGTATTTCATACCGTAAATCCGCTGTGGATCGTCCTGATATGCCGGTCTGGGGTCCTGGGATATGAGCTCCGTGATTGCCTTAATATCCCCTTCGGTCAAGTACGAAACCGTGTTTTCAAAGACGACTTCCAGCCTGTGCTCCCCGACCTTATCCGTAAAGCCTCCCCTCGCCCCCGGATGCGCCTCCACATACGGCAGATAAGGCTTTATATCGTAAACCGGAGTTTTATCCCTCATATCAAGCCCGGAAATATGTAAAACCGTTCCCTTATCAGTTATCTCAACGCTTTCAAGCCTTACGCAGGAAAGCCCTATATGGTTCGGTCTGAAGGGCGATCTCGTGGAAAATACCCCGACAAATTCGTTTCCTCCGAGCCTTGGCGGTCTTACCCTCGGGCGAAATGTCCCTTCCTTTTCCCCGATTCCGTCAAAGCCCCAGATTATCCAGATATACTCATAATCCGCCAGACCTTCAAAGGCTTCCGGAACCGAATACTCCTTCTTAAAGACCACAGTTCCCCTTAAATCCTCAGCCAGATTGCTCTGCCTCGGCAGGCCGAACTTCTCCGTCATGGGGCATCTGACTTCCCCTATCTTATTCAAAAAGATTTTTTCCTGGTTCATATTGTTATTCATATACAGGCACCCTGAGCAGGCTTATCCGAGCCTCTCCCGCAATCCCCTTATGATATGTCCATACTCCTTCATAAGTGCCTCATTGTTAAGGATGACATAGTGGGTATCGCCCTTCTTTATAGCCGCATCCATCTCGGTTGCAAGCTTCGACATATTGATGGCGCCTATGTTGAGAGAGGAGCTCTTTAATGAATGTACCTTTATCCGGTAATTCTCATAATCGCCATTTTCGTAAAAGTCATTCAGCTTTTTCGTAAGGTCATTCTTAAGATATGACTGTGCGATCTCGATAAAGAGCTCGGCATCGTTACCGCTGTACATAAGCGCGGTGTCGATATCAAGAAATTCCCCGAACTTTGCACGGAGCTTTTTTACCTCTTCCGGCTCGGCTATGATGGCATCGAAGCCTTCCGCTGTCCCCGAACCCGGTTCATATCCGCCCTGCGGGTCAGGTTCCGGGTCCTCCGTCTCGTTCTTCGCGCCTATAATATGCGTGTCAGTCCCCTCATATATCTCCAACCCGGAATATACATTGGCATCTTTTCTGCTCTCACCCTTTCCGTAATCCACCTCCCGGGTAAGACGCTTCAAAAGCCTCCCGTTAGCCCCTTTTTCGAGATATTTCCGGACCATATCCTCAAGGACTTCGCCTCTTAAGGGCTTGCTTATATAGTCATTAAAGCCCTGGCGCAGATACTCCTCCTTAACACCGTATATCGCGTTCGCAGTAAGCATTATTACCGGCGTGTCGTTATTCATGCCGATATTGTCGCTCCTTATCCTGCGCATTGTCTCCACGCCGTCGATATCCGGCATCATATGGTCCATAAATATGATGTCATATTTGTTTCTCTGGGCAAGTCTTATGGCTTCGTATCCGTCCGAGGCCATGTCTATCTTGACCTTAGTTTTCTTAAGAAGTCCGCAGAACACCACAAGGTTCGTGTCTACATCATCCACCACCAGAAGCCTTGCATCCGGCGCCTCAAATGTGCTTACTCTTATGGTTCTTCTGTTTGCCGCCCCCGTCGGATCATATTTCCCGACGGGCGTCATATCCTCTATCTGTTGGGGAATCTCCACGGTAAAGGTCGACCCCTCCCCGTATTCACTGGTAACCGAGAGCTTTCCGGACATCATATCAACAAGATTCTTACATATCGACAGACCGAGCCCGGTTCCCTCCACCCTCCGGTTTCTGAGCTCGTCTATTCTCTTGAAGCTTTCAAAGAGTCCGTTTATATCTTCGCTTCTTATGCCGATACCGGTATCGCTTACCGCCACCTTAAGATAAAACTCCGAGTCCTTAGTGTATCCCGTGACCTTCATCCTTACGGTTCCCGTTGGAGTGTACTTAACCGCGTTGCTTAAAAGATTTACAAGTATCTGTCTGATTCTTATAACATCACCCACATAACCCGAGGGAAGCGAACTGTCCACATCTATCTTCAGCTCCAGGTTCTTATCGAAGGCTTTGACCGCGATAAGATTATAGCACTCGTTCAAAAGCCCCCGAAGCTTATAGGGAGCATCGTTTATCTCGATCTTTCCGGACTCTATCTTCGACAGATCAAGGACATCGTTTACAATGCTTAAAAGAATCGTACCGGCGCTGACAATCTGGCTTGAATAACCGAGGATTTCCTTATTGTCGGTCTCCTTCATTATGATCTCGTTAAGACCGAGGATTGCATTAATGGGAGTCCTTATCTCATGCGACATATTCGCGAGGAAATTGCTCTTTGCCTCGTTTGCCTCATTCGCCTCGTTTATCAGCTTCTCCGTCTCCGTCATATCGTGGATCACATAGATCACGCAATACGGCTCCCCATATCTGTCCAGCACCGATGTAACATCAATCTCGCAAATAACCCTGTTCTTTTTGGAAATTGCCTTGAAGGTATTAAGGTTGCTGTCCCCCTTTGGGATATCGTTTGCGTCATAATCAAAAATATCATCGAGACTGCAGCCCTTTACTATCTTTTCCTCGAAAAGATTTGTCGCAAAGTGGTTTGCCATCTCGAGCCTTCCGTACTGGTCGAACAAAAGGACCGCGGTGTTTACCGACTCGTAAATATATGTACCCAGGTTCTTTATCGTTATATTAAAGGTGTTTGTCTCGTTTGCGGCTCTCCAGATAATGAAAAGACAGATAAAGCCGCCGACTCCGGAGGTGGGGATTGAGGTTTCCATAAGCTCCGGAAGCACGGTATCCGGGATTGCCATAAGCAGCATCAAAAGATTGCCTATCGACGCCTCGATCTGGAAGGCAAGCTCTCTTTTGGGCTTCTTTTTCAAAAACCAGAAAACATCAAGAATAACAAAGCTCACAGCGAATATGGCAAGATAAACATAGTGGTACTCTCTCTGGAAACAGGCAACGGAATAAAAGGAGGTCCGGTCCCCGACCCTTACATAGATATTGGTTCCGGGCTGCCCGAAAATAAACAGATCCGACACCGCAACAATAATATATATACCGGCGCACAAATTCCGAAGACTCCTGTTCATCTTTACAAGGTCAAGAAGCAGCACGGCCTCGGTGGTAATAAAACCGAGCAGACCAAATAAGCCTGCATTTCTGAAGTAGTATGCAAGCTTAAGATTTTCGGTAAACCCCATTATTCCGTAGGAAGCACACCAGATACAGGTAAATATGCCTAAAAACAAAACGATGTATCTTATGTTTCCTACAAGCTTTTCCTTTATAAAGTGGCTGACGCCCACAACAAGCCCCAGCACACCGAAAATAACCAGCCCGGTATTGATCAGATCGCCCATAGATTAACCGATTGCCTCTTTTATCCTTCCGAGAAGCTGCTTGTACTCTTCAAGTACCTTGGCATGATTTTCTTTTATGAAAGCTACATTCGAGTCCGCAGCGGCAAGCTCCAGCTCCTTCGCCTTCGCCGAAAGCTCCTCCCCGCCTATCATAAGTGTCGTACTCTTGACCCCGTGGATCGTAACACGGTAATCAACCCAGTTTTCCGCGCCGTAATACTCTTCGAGCTCCGCTACATGGTCTCCCTCCACATAGTCTCTTAGCATATCCTCATAGAGGTCCTCCATCTCACCGCAGTACTCGAGTCCGAGCTGAGTGTTAAGAACATCCTGTAAATCACTGATCATTGCATTCTCCTCCTTTGATCATTCTCGCTTCAATATAATATCTCTTATCCTGTGCGTGCCCCATAGAGAAGGTCTTTCTCGGAAGGACACCGTCGGCCATTACCGTTTTAAAGAGCTGCTCCTTGCCCATCGCCGGGAGAAGAAAGGACATATTTCCCTCCTTGCGTCCGAGCCTCTCGCAGGTTTCGTCCTCATGGATATAATCTATCCGTACATCCTTACCCTCAAGATAAGAATCGAGGAAGCTCTGCAGTGAACCGACGGCAAGCTGCTTATCCGGAGCAGGGATTACAAGGCTTCCCGTGAAGCTGCCGTAGCAGTATGTTATAAACTGGGAGTTGTCCTTTATAAGCGAAGCCTCCCCGGGGGACAGATGTCCTTCGTAACCATCGGTTATATCATCAAGCCTTATCTCAAAGCTTCCGGGATAATACTTTAAAAATCCGGAAATAACATCACCGGGATCAACTCCGAAGAGTGTCCTGTGAATGGGCTCAAATTTAAGCGCATCATCGTGGTTGTTTACAACCTCCACAAGAGCATATCTCGCGGGAAGGTCTTTCCACTGCTCCTTTGGCGTTACCTTTTTAAGGTTTTCATAGCACTGCTTTGCGGTGGCAAGGGAATGGTTTCCGTCGCCTACCGCAAAAAGCAGCGGAGCGGCTCCCTTCATTCCGTATTTTTTCTCTATAACCGATGGTGATTTTAAATCCTCAAGCGCGTCGCTCACCGAGGCAAGCTGTTTTTCTCCCAGCTTGTAGCCCCTTATATGTCCTCCGCCCTCCATAAGGTCAAAATCGTACAGTTTCTCCATCGATGCGGTCTGACTAACCAATGGTTCTATGACGGTTTTATCCGGGTCGTCTATCAAAAGCATGATGTGGGGCAGTTCAACAGGCGCATTTTCCCTTACCTTTACCCTGGGAGGTATTCTCGATAGGACCGTGCCTTCCGTGGCTCTTATAAGGGCATTGTTTCCGGGCTTAAACTCGTAATCCTCAAGGTCAACCTTTCCGACGATGCCTCTTCTTACCTTACCATCCGACTGGGTTCGCTCGACATAGACAAGGGAATTTTCCACAGTCCTGAAAACCCCTTTTTCAAGGTAATCCGACATATTCGCGTTTATCTTTTCGATACGCTCCTCTACCCCCTCCGATTCAAGATAAACCTCCGGAAGGATGAGGTTTAATGTGGAAGGCGCATCTCCCACCAGCCTTTCCGCCTCCTCCCAGTATTCGGGCTCGGAGGTGAACTGATCGCATGCCACTACCGCCCATTTCTCCATATCCGTATTTTCCGGTAAGAGAATATCCGCAGGTGAAAATGCGATGTCCTTAAATAAATCTCCCATTATTTTCTGTCAGCCTTTCTTCTGTCATATTCTTTATGAGTACGGTGAAATTCCTCTTTCTCCGCATACATCTTCTCGTCTGCGGCTATGAGCAGCCTGTCGAGATTGTACACCTCTCCAACCGGAGCTATTATGGCGCCGCAGCTTGCGCTGAATAGATACTCGAACTTTTCTTTATTGTTTACCTCGCTTACCCTGCTCCTGAACTCCTCAAGAAATTCTTTTTTCTTAAGTTCCGCATCCCCCTCGCAAAAACGGCAGAATGCAAATTCGTCTCCGCCAAAGCGCGCGCACACACAGTTTTCGTCAAGCATCTTCTCAAGTATCGAGCTTATAAGGCATATCGCTCTGTCTCCCTCGTTATGCCCGTATTTGTCGTTGATCTTTTTAAGTCCGTTTAAATCTATGGACGCAACAATAAAGGAATCGTATTTGGGAATCCTTGCCATATAATCCACGGTGTTAAAAAATCCCCGTCTGTTGTTAACGCCGGTAAGGTAATCCGTCGCCGACAGAGCCTCCAGCTTTTGATTTGCGGCCTTCAGCTTCTCGGTGGACTTGTTTATCCTTATGGTGTAGACCACCTCAGAGATTGCCTGTGAGAGGTTTCTTGTAAAGAAGGAGAGCTGGTAATAATTGTACTCCACTCTGTGGGGTTCTGCGCTGAAAGCGACATATCCGTACACCTTATCCTGGACATGGAGCGGTGCGAAAATAAGGTTTCTGCAGCTTTCTATGATATTCGACCTGTTGGGGAGCACATCCCTTGCTCTGAACACCGTAAGCGGATATTCCGTCCCCCTGTCCACATGGTTCTCATAGAGAAGCACCATCTGGCGGTCGTTATCCCCGTCCGCCCCTTTGGATATCCCCTCCGGAAATACAAGCTTGTCCTTTATACTGTCATCAAGAACGACTATACTCTTTCGGACACAAATAAAGCAGTCCTTAAAATCCTCAAAAAATTTCCTGTACCTGTCTGTAAGCTTTACCATGTCGAGAAGATTGTCCGTCGTCGACATTTTTGTAAGCATCGATGCCATCATATTGACATAAAGCTTTATCAGGTTTACATCATTGTGGAGCTTTTGCAGCGCTCCGTTGGTGCTTCCCGGCATCGGTACGCTGCATCCGCAGGACTGGGAGTACCTTGTATGAAAGGGGACAATGATATGGGATATTGGTTTATTCGAGCTGTAGTATGAAAGTATCGAGTCTATGGCGATTGCTCCCGCCCGCTCAAGATCGGTCTCGGCTGTTGTAAGCCTCGGCGAAGCATATCTCTCCGCCTCTATCCCGTCAAAGCCGGTAACTATCGTATCTCCCGGTACCTTATAGCCCCTCTTTATAAGCTCGTCACAGATCACCATCGCCATTGTGTCATTGGCAGCGATAAAAGCGTCCGGCAAAGGTCTTCCGCTCTCGAGATATTCCGTTATGACCCTTTTTGTCGGCATATCCCAGAAGTCTCCGTACCCCACATTTTCCTCCGGCAGCTCATAGCCGTGCTTTTCTATTATTCTTCTTGCGGCCGCTATTCTCTCATCTGAAAACGAATTGTTCCGCATTCCCGCCATCATAAAAAAGGTCCTGCATTTGTGGACGAGTATAAGGTGCTCGACAATATCCTCAAAAGCCTTCCTGTAATCAAAGGTAAGGCTTATGCATCCGTCCACCTTCCGGTCAACGGCCACAACCGGCAGTCCGTGTTCATTTGCGTAATTGACGATCTTCTCGTTTATACGGCTGCTCTTTATCTTTTCGGGGAAAAATATTATCCCGTAAAGATGCCTGTAATCGATGACCTCGAATATACTCTCCTCTCCCTTGTCGTGAAGATCATTATTCACAAGTTCCTCAAAGCTGTTGTATATCTCAACATACAGCCCTCTTTCCTCCGCACGCCTTGTGATGGACTTAATGGCGTCCGACTGAAAATTTTCTTCCATTTTTACTATGCAGACTGCAATCGTATTTCCGCTCATAATTCTTCCTTCTGATGTCTGTACAGTTTTTGCAGATCACGGATTAAGTGTATTTTTTTACATCAGTATTTCATAAAAAGAGGCGCAAACTTTTTGGCGATAAGATATATCGGATCCTCCAGCGCCCTCCTCGCATTTTTAAGTTCCTTTCGTATCTCGATATGCTGTGGGCAATGCTGCTCGCACTTACCGCACTCCACGCAGTTCGCCGGTCCGGTGTAATCCTTTCTGAGGGCGGTACACATATAATACTCCCGGAGGGAATTCGCGTATCCATCCGAGGCGCGCCGGTTGTACGCCGAGAACACCCCCGGGATATCGACATTCTTCGGACAGGGCATACAATATCTGCAGCCCGTACATCCCACCTTCATCTTGGACTCGATTGCTTTGATGACATCCGCATAAAGCTTTCTGTCCTCCTGTGTAAGCTCGTGTTCCTTAACCTCAGAGGCAATACGACAGTTTTCCTCCACCATATCCGTAGAGTTCATACCGGAAAGCACGCAGGTAACCTCGGGCTGTTCCCAGAGCCAGCGAAGCGCCCATTCTGCCGCGTTGCGTTTTACCGGGTACTTCTCAAAGGCATCCTTCGCCGCCTTTGGAAGGTTATTAACAAGCCTGCCGCCTCTTAAGGGCTCCATTATAACAACGGGGATTCCCTTCTCGGCCGCCGCCTTTAAGCCCGTGACTCCCGCCTGGGAATTCTCGTCGAGATAATTGTACTGTATCTGGCAAAAATCCCAATCGTAAGCATTTAAAAGTTCTATGAACATATCGGAATTTCCGTGGTATGAAAAACCGACCTGTTCAATCTCGCCGGATGCTTTTTTATCCGCGAGCCATTCCTTTACTCCCAGCTCACAGAGTCTCTCCCATGTCTTTACATCCGTCAGCATGTGCATAAGATAATAATTCACATGGTCCGTGCGGAGGCGCTTTAATTCCTCGTTAAAGAATTTATCACAGCTGTCCTTTGCCTTTATAAGGTAATGCGGAAGCTTTGTTGCTATCCTAATACGGTCACGGACACCGTTCTTTTCGAATATCTCGCCTATAAGCGCCTCACTGCCGCTGTAAACATAGGCCGTGTCAAAATAATTAACGCCAAGCTCTATCGCCCGCATTATCTCTCTTTCAGCCTTTTCAAAGTCTATCTTTCCCGCCTTTGTCGTAAATCTCATACATCCAAAGCCGAGAAGTGAAATATCGTTGCCGTACCTGTCTTTCCTGTATTGCATATTATCGCCTCGCTGTCCTTCCTGCCTGCAGCTATCCAAAAAGCTAAACAACCCTCTGGTCAAAATCCGTTCCGCTCTCATCCCGCATTTTATTGATATAGGGCTGCGGATCGTTTTCCATATCGAGCATAACACTTATTGAGTCCAAAAAAAGCCTCTCAGTGTGGTAACGGTTCATCTCCTCGCGTCTGTCCATATATGCCTTGAAATGGTCCACCTGCCATACGATTATATCCGTAAGATGGAATCCCGCCACCTCATATCCGTCCCAAAAACTGCCGGTATCATGGTAATACGCAAGTTCCTTAAGCACACCCTCGGAGCTTAATATCCTCCCCCAGAGCTCTTCCGCGTATTTCTCATCCCTTCCGGCTTTTTCTGAAAGGTTCTTTACAAAATTATGAAGCGCATCAAACGCTCTTTTCTGCTCTTCTGTCATATTTCACCCCGTTTTACTTATTTTGGGCAAGTGCGGGAAACAGCAAACATTTTCCCATCATCCCTAAATTTTACCACAAAAAAGCCCGCAAAGGAATTCCCCTGCCGGCTTTTTTAAATAATAGTCTTCTATTGAGCTACAAAATACCTTTTTTATTTTATTTTTACAGAGCTTCACTTACAACCGACTTAAGCTCATAGCCGGTGTTCTCTATCACCTTCCTAAGCTCGCCCTCATCCGGAGCCTCCTTTGAAAGGATCACAGTCTCCCCCTTTTTGTGGGAGGAGTATACATTCTTAACCTTAAAATTGTTTCTTACCGCGTCATTTATATGGGTCTCACACATTCCGCACATCATTCCGTCAATGGAAAGAACCGTCTTAATAAGCCCGGTCTCCCCCTTTTTAGGCACGAGGCCCTTTGCCGTTTTCCCGGCTTTTCCGCCCTTGTTTTGGGCGCTGCCGCAGCTGCCTCCGCAGCTTCCGCAGTCCCCTCCGCAGTCCACGATATGCTCTCCGTTCCTTTTACGGATGACCATATTTCTTACGATAAAAAACACGATCAAGAGAACTATTCCCCCCGCAAGGAGTGTTCCCCAGTTTTGACTAAAAAAATCAGCCATAATGATTCCTCTTAAAAATGCCGGCCACTGTATTTCAGCAGCCGGCACAAAATTCTGACCTGTCTTTACTTAAGCTCTGTAGCCTCCTTGTAAGGCTTAAAGAGCATGAAGCATATAAATGCGATAAGTGCTACGGAAACGATCACGCCGAATACATTTATTCCTCCGGTGAAAATGCTTCCGATCTGGTAAACGATAAGTGCGATCGCATAAGCGAATATGCACTGATAACCAATGGCAAACCATGTCCACTTTGCGCTGTTCATCTCTCTCTTGATAGCACCGATGGCTGCGAAGCAGGGTGCGCAAAGGAGGTTGAAGATAAGGAATGAATATCCCGCAAGCTTTGTAAGTCCCTCGAAATCAAGAACTCCGAATACTCCGACAACCTCTTCCTTAGCAACAAGTCCCATGATGGTGGCAACCGTCGCGCGGATGTTGCCGAAGCCGAGAGGCTTGAAGATAAAGGAAATGGCATTACCTATGATTCCGAGAACGCTGGCCTCAAGCTCAAGCTCAGTTGAGAAGCCGAATCCGTTTTCTGTCATACCGAAGCAGCTGCCTGCCCAGATAATGATGGATGAAATAAGGATAACGGTTCCTGCCTTCTTAATGAAGGACCAGCCTCTCTCCCACATGGAACGCATTATGTTTCCGAATGTAGGCCAGTGATAGGCGGGAAGCTCCATAACAAAGGGAGCGGGCTGACCGGAGAACATCTTTGTCTTTTTAAGCATGATACCGGAAATAATGATTGCCGCAACTCCGATAAAGTAAGCCGAAGGAGCGATCCACGGCGATCCTCCGAAAAGTGCGGAAGCGATAAGCGCTATAATGGGAAGCTTTGCTCCGCAGGGGATGAAGGTCGTGGTCATGATCGTCATACGACGGTCTCTCTCGTTCTCGATGGTTCTCGATGCCATGACACCGGGAACTCCGCAGCCTGAGCCGATAAGCATCGGGATAAAGGATTTTCCTGAAAGACCAAAACGTCTGAATATCCTGTCCATAACGAATGCAACTCTTGCCATGTAACCGCAGGACTCAAGGAATGCAAGGAAGATGAAGAGTACCAGCATCTGGGGAACGAAGCCCAAAACCGCTCCGACACCGCCTACAATACCGTCAAGGATAAGTCCCTTAAGCCACTCTGCACATCCGATCGCGTCGAGAAGTCCCTCTACGAGTACGGGGATTCCGGGAACCCACACGCCGTACTCGGCTGTATCGGGTGCCCCTTCAAGTGCGGCGTCAACAGTCTCCGAGATGTCATATCCTTCTGCTGTAAGTGACTCTGCAAAGGAGCCGTAAGCCTCCTCAAATCCGCCGAAGTCCTCGTCCTCAATGGTTCCGAGGATGTCGTCCGCTCCGATAACTCCTGCCTCTGATGCGGCTTCCACAGTCTGCACAACATCGTCTGTCCAAACATTTTCCTTCGCGTATGCGGTAGCCGCCTCTTCATAAGCTCCGTTACCTATTCCGAAGAGATGGAAGCCGTCACCGAAAAGTCCGTCGTTCGTAAAATCGGTTACCCATGTTCCGACTGTGGTTACGGAAATAAGGTAAACAATATACATGACAACTGCGAAAATGGGGAGCGCAAGCCATCTGTTTGTAACAATCTTGTCGATCTTGTCTGATACGGTAAGCTTGCTCTGGGACTTTTTCTTGTAAGTGCCCTTCATAAGCTCCGCAATGTATACATATCTTTCGTTTGTGATTATCGACTCCGCGTCATCATCAAGCTCCTTCTCCGCAGCCTGGATATCGGTCTCGATATGGTCGATAACACTCTTGTCGATCTTTAACTGCTCTATGACCTTCTCGTCTCTCTCGAAGATCTTGATAGAGTACCATCTCTGCTTCCGGGGATCCATATCGTGAATAGCGGCCTCCTCAATGTGAGCCAGCGCGTGTTCAACGGGTCCGGAGAAGGTGTGGTGAGGGATCTCGGTCTTTGCTTTTGCGGCTTCGATTGCAGCCTCTGCAGCCTCCATAACACCCTCGCCCTTCAAGGCTGAAATTTCCATTATCTTGCATCCGAGAGCTTTTGAAAGCTCGGGGATATTGATCTTATCGCCGTTCTTTCTCACAACATCCATCATATTGATGGCAATTACAACAGGTATTCCGAGCTCGATAAGCTGGGTCGTGAGATAAAGGTTTCTCTCAAGGTTTGTTCCGTCAACGAGGTTCAATACCGCATCGGGGCGCTCGCCGACAAGATAATTTCTCGCTACAACCTCCTCAAGGGTGTAGGGAGAAAGTGAGTAAATACCGGGAAGGTCGGTGATGACTACATCGTCATGCTTTTTTAATCTTCCTTCCTTCTTCTCAACGGTTACTCCCGGCCAGTTTCCCACGAACTGGTTCGAACCGGTGAGAGCATTGAATAATGTGGTTTTACCACAGTTTGGGTTACCCGCAAGTGCTATCTTAAGTTCCATTTTTTCTCCTTGTGCTCGTGCAGCTTTCTGCGGAGCTTCTCTCAAAACAAAATTACTGTAAAGCTTTAAAGTCCGTATTCCGGTCGCCGGTTATAAGCCCCGATGTCCGGAATCATCCTTTTACAAGCTCTACCTCGATCATCTCGGCATCGGCCTTACGAAGTGAAAGCTCGTATCCGCGTACATTTACTTCAACGGGGTCTCCGAGAGGAGCTACCTTTCGAACATACACCTCAACGCCCTTGGTAATGCCCATGTCCATGATCCTTCTTTTGACAGCGCCCTCACCGGTAAGCTTTAAGACTTTGACGGTTTGGCCTATCTTTGCTTCCTTAAGTGTCATTTTTCAGCCTCCTAAACCATAATTTTCATCGCCATTTCTCTGCTTATGGCAATCCTTGACTCCTTTACGTTGACGATGACGTTTCCGCCGTTGGTCGTAATAAGCATAACGCTGCTGCCCGGAACAAATCCCAGGTCCTCTAAATGCTTTTTAACTTCGGGGGAACCGCCAACCTTTCTTACGATATTCTCCTCACCGGATTCAGCTAAGGTTAATGGCATCATGATTCTCTTTTCTCTCAATCTCAAAATAAAATATTATCGATAATAAGGTTAGTTTTTTCTAACCTTTCATAGATTACTCTATCTTTTGATAGTTGTCAACAACTCATTGAAAATTTTTTCAATAAAAGATTTTCTCTTTTGATATGCCGGATAAAGTCCGATGGCTCGCCGTATTCTCTTAAAGCCCTACTTCCACACAAAATGGGCATTTCCCGCTTCAAGACCATCTATAAGGATGTTCTGGCCGGTGCAGAAACGGTTAGTCACGGTCATAAAATAAGCCCAGTCCGCAGCTTCCTCAACGCTCATCCATCTCTTAAGCGGAGTGAGTTCCATTATCTCATTCCAAAGCTCTTCATCATCTATGACCGGAGCATTGAGTTCTGTGATAACCCCGCCGAAATCGAGACTGTTGCAAGTAGCCCCGAAGGGCGCTATCCTCAGGGCCACATTTTTTGAATAGGTAACCATTCCCCCCTTGCTCGCAGCATATTCCGGAAACTCGGAGCCCGTGTGCACGCAGGCCGAGCCGATCATAAGCACCGCCTTTATATCCGGATGGATTCCGTATTCCTCTGTAATATCGATGGTTCCCTTAAGGTTTACGCCGATATCGTCGGCATTCTGTACTCCCGCGTTATTTACAAGGATATCAACCGGATCAAGCTTTGGATACATACTTTTCTTTCGTACATCCACGATATAGTGGGCGTAATTTTTGTCCTTTATCGTACCCGGGTTGATATCAAAGCCGGATACTCTGTGTCCCTCCGCAAGAAACTTCTCGGCTATAGCCTTTCCTATCCCCCTCGCAGAGCCTGTTACCAAAATGTGCATATACACTTTCTCCATTTCATATGCTTGTCGTTCTGTAAAGTTTATTATATAAACTACTATTTAATTGAGTATCTTAAGATCTGCTCCTGCATACCTGCTTATCGGCATAGTTCTTCTCAAGAAACGCGAAATACTCCGCGCCGACTCCGTCCCTCTCCCAGCTTTTCGTTATGGCGTAGCCTGCGGGGGAAGATACAACCTCAAACAAAAGCTCCGCCACAGCCCCGGTAACGGCACAGATAAAGCACTGTAAAAGTGAAAGCCCAAAGAGCGTGTGGCTTACGATAAGCGCAAATACAAGATTATCCACGAACTGACCGATAAATGTAGATACATAACTCCTTATCGCAAAGGTTCCGAAATTCTTTTTTCTCTTTCCGGCTTTCTTATCAGTTTCGGCAGGGGCTGCATTAAAGCCTCTCTGTCCGGCGACACTCCCCTCGACTCCCTTCCCGATAAAGAAATTAAGGAAATTATTTACGACCGCTGAACTTATGAAGGCCACCGAGCTTCCGAACACCACGAACCAGTTGCCGCTCAGTGTGTTGTCGAGGGCATTGTTGATGATCTCCTCCGAGCCGGGTACATAGGATTCTCCCCAGATTCCCGGAAGCTTTGCGCAAAAGAAGAAAAGCATTGCCGAAAACAGATTGCAAAAGAGGGCAACAACCGAAAGGATCGTGGCCGCACGGGGTCCAAAATGCCTCGTTACCACATCCATTGTAAGAAAAACCGCCCATGATATGAAAAATCCGCAATCCAGAAGCAGATAATCGATATTCAGCGGTACAAGCTTATTTGCAAGCAGATTCATTGAAACAAGCGCGACGATATATGCCGCAACGACGAGTGACGGAACAGAGCGCAGGAGTATCCTTGTCTCCTGTGCAAGATTTTTGATTCTTTTCATTTGTTTTCTCCTTGGTTTTATTGTTTATAGATGAGGATTTAGAGGCCGAACTCCTCTTATTTCACACAGGACATTAGAATACTACAAAAAATCGCAGTATTCAAGCCCTTTTATCTTTTACATCTTCCCGTCCGCAATGGCCTTATCCACCCAGAGCTTCAGGGATTGCGTCATGATGGATATCTGGTCGAGGTGAGACCTTATGGTCTCAAAGTCCTCGACCTCATCCTCATCCACATGACCGTTCGAGGTTATCTCGATAAGCCTGTTCTTGTAATTCTCCATGGTATTGAGGGAGGAAAGCATCGCCAGGGTTATCTCCGCAAGACTCTTGTACTCAAGCTGCGGTACATTTTCCTGTCCGATGGGACATTCGTGGGAACAGAAATAATTGCAAAGGTGCGGCGCTTTGTATGCCTTTGCCATAAGAAGTATCTCGTCCGGATGGGGCAGAGATTTCTCACTCTCGATCTTTTCTATGCGGTCATCCGATATGTACTGCATACGCTCGGCGGCTGCCTCCCGGGTAAGTCCCTGCTCCTCCCTCGCAAGCTGATAAGCGTTCTTGTTTTCCTTTACTGATCTCTTTCCCATTTCCTGCCCTCTTTAATTCTATATTTTTTACCGTATTTACCGGCTTCCCGTTTCCGTATCTTAATCTTATCCCAGTGACCAGAGCATATATGACCATGCTCCGATCTCAAATTCTATAACCCTGAACTCGCTTCCCTCATAATAGAAGGTGTAGAAATACATAAAGATATCATCTCCGGTTCCGGCTTTTCCTTCCGCAAAATCCGGATACTCGGCCAGAGTATAAGTAAAGTCAATCTTCTCGTCTCCGCGGTAAAATTCGCCTTTTCCCATATCCCCGAAGTTCAGCGAAACCGTCTCAAAGTCGGCATCCTTTTCGTAGTCCTTGTACTGATAATTTATAATATTATAGGACTGGAACGATACCCATTGGGTATAATTAAGATCCGCTGCCTCTACCTCGGTGCTCTCAAGGTATCCGTGTCTTGAAACAAAACCATCCGATTCCGTACCCACGGGGAATCCGTTTTCTTCATACCCGTAATAATAATCGTAATAAGCCTCCCTGGATTCGTATCTTGCAAAATCACTCCATGAATATCCGAGGTATTCACGCTGTACATCCGGCTCTTCGAAATCAATATGGTAAAACTCAATGGTCTGATACACGACGGCGCAATCCGCAAAAGTCTTTTTTAAGACATCAGCCTCCATAGCAATATATTCATCCTCGGTTATGAAATTAGCGTCGGCATCCATAAATGTAGAGGTCGTCTCCTGATCGCCATAGGTGTAATTTGCATATGCTACAGCCTCATTATGCATACGGCCGTCACTTATCGTGACTAAAAGCTTAGTCTCCGAGCTCTTACCAATCGTATCCGAAACAACATCGGTAAATATATATCCCAATGCTTTTGAATCCTTATCGATTGCGCAGGCAACACAGTTATTATTCAAAAGATCGGGCATACTCACACCGGCTTTAATATCATTTACCACCGGTTCAATGCCGTCACCGCTTTCGTTGACCTCATGGATCGTGTACTGGGTATACTCACTTCCGTCAATGTATGCCGAAACAAGAGCGATGATCTCAAGTCTTCCGTTTGAGTCAAGATCGGTTATTGCGTAATAGTGGTATCCGTCATCTCCGCCCTCCTCGTAGATCCACTCATCCTTTGCGGAATACAAAAGATCGATCTGTTTCTGATAGTCCATATCAAAGGCTTCCGGCGTACTGTCCCCGCTGTCTGTATCTCCGGCATCCGGTAAGGTATTTCCCTCCTCACCCTGCAAAAACGTCTCTTCTGTGTCTCCGGCAGTAGCCGGAACCTGCTCTTCCGGTTCCGCGTCCGCGGATGTTTCTCCGCCTTCTCCGGTTTCATCCCCGCTGCCGGAGCCTGCGTTTACCGGGCCGGACTGGGTCTGTTCCCCCGGAACAAAGCTGCAGCCGCCGAGTAAAAGAGACGCAATAAGTACAGGTACTGCAAATTTTCTTCTCATAAATCTCGTCCTTTCTTTTTTCTCCTTTGGTTTTCTCTTCCTTGTTTCTCTCTCTTTAAGCCCCGGTTCTCTATCCTGTGCTCTATCCTATTCTCTCATACTTTGAGATATTTTTCCATAAAAAGAAAACATAGCAGAACCGAAGTGCTACTATGCTTCTTATGAGGGGGGGAGAATAGATGATTTTCATCACCTATTTGCTAAGATTATATATTCAATTAGTGAATAAAGTATGTCCATTTTATGAATTATTTGTGAACAGTTCTAAGAATTTTGCCCTTTCTTTCCATGTATGGTCTTCCGAGGCAAGTTTTTTTCCGGCAAACGCTATCCCATAAGCTCCTTCGGGATCCGCCAAAAGACCTGCTGCCAGGTCTGCCGCCAAAGCGGCGCTGCTCTCCGGATCCTTAAGTTTATACTCACAGAAAACGCCTCTTCCTCCGATCACTTCATCAAGATATTCCGAGCTGTCGGACAGGCATACACATCCCGACAGCATCGAACTGAATACCCTGTCATGCGCTCCGGCTTTAAACCAGGGCATCATATTAAGTGAGATCTTAGCCCTGGACATCGCCTCCAGACACTGAAGACTTACCACACTGTCCCCGGTATGGATAATATTCTCCGGGTGCTTACACGGCGCTTTATCCCAGTCCTTTCCGGTACAGTATACCTTTAAGCCCCTGTCTGCCAGAGCGGTAACGATCTTCCCCCGGTAAATATTTCTTACATACAGGTCTACATATACCATTCCGTGTAGTGCCTGCAAAAGCTCATCCTCGCTGCTTTCCGGAAATTCTCCCGTGAGCCTTTCTGTGATCACTCTCTCAAAGGGCTCACTGTATCTCTCCGTTACCTCCCGTGCCACATCCTTTACAAATGCCTTATATTCCGGTCCGAGATGGCTTATGGAAGGCTCAAGGCTCTCCGGCGGAACATAGTTTCCGGTAAAAAGGACATCTATGCTCCTTGAATTCCACTCCTCAAAGTTCTCTTCCTTTCCGCCAATCTCAAACCAGGTTATATCGCCGGGCTTTAGTATTCCGGGCTTTGCAAAGAAGCTGCACAAGGGCTTATTTCCCGCCAGCGGCAAAAAGCCGGCTTTTCCGTAAAAGGGATAATACCTTTCAACAAATTCCTGATGGTATCTGTCTATGCAAAAAAGCTTCAGGTTCTCCATATTGGAGGATAATTGCCGGTAATAATACACGGGTGAGTCAACCATGATACATATCTTTTCTATACCGTTAACATCCCAGATATTCCCCAGTCCTTCTCCAAACTGCCCCTCGCCGCAAAGTCCGATAAAATTGAATGTTATAAGAATGGAATTTTCCGGATCCTCCAGCGCTTCAAAAGCGTTTATGCTGCTCACCGGATGTCTCATATCCCACAAAAAAACTTCCCTGCCCGCGGCAAGGAAGTATTCCGCCACCTGAAATGAGAAGTATTCCAATGTTTCCGTCGAACCGACGATAAATATCAGTCTCTTCATTCCACGATCTCCACAATTCCCTTAAGAAGTAAAGCAATGAATAAAAGTATCTCCGCCCACGCCACAACGGGCATCGGCTCATAGGACTTCCTCTTTCTTATAGCCTCCCAAAGCTTCCATATCGCGCAAATAAGTATAAGCGAGATAAAGTACGACCCGATATTTTCAAGATTTCCGAAGGGCAGCTCAAGAAGTCCGATCATTGCCGCAACCGCAAACCAGATTATATATCTCTTCCTTACGAGCTTGACCTCTTTAAGACTTTCATCTCCTGATTTGACCGCCATGATAAGTATTACAATAAAAGGCACAAGAAGGAGCAGGTATTTTGTTATCGACGGATACCACATCGCAATGGCATTCTTTGTTTTTCCGTTAGTAAGATCCTCTCTTATGGAGAATATTATATTGATATCAAGTATCCTTGCAATATAAGTATATTTAAGCTTCGGCACAAAAGCAAGGTACAGTACGGTAAACCTCGAAAACTGGGACACTCTCCTGCCGCCGAGTATAAGGAATATCGAAATAAGTATCAGTTCGAGCACGAATATGCTTTCCAGAGTGTATACCGCGATAAGCTCTGCGTCGCCGCTCTTCGCAAAGTTCCATGCTCTTAGGAAGATAGCCCCGACTATAACCAGAACATAGACAGGCATACTTATTTTATCAAATAGCTCAAAGGGATTTGTCTTTAAAAAGGAGGGAAATCTGTTCTTCATCAGCTTACACCTCCCAGATCTTCAAGCATTGTAAGGACAATATACAAAAATGAACACAGCGTGATTATGCCGCTCCATATATGAACCGCCCGTTTTCCGCTTATAAGGTTAAAGCTTCTTATAAGCGAACAGAAAAGAATTATCGAAACTATCAGGGTAGCAACCTGTATCCCGTTGACGCTGACTCCCGGGATCCACTGGAGGATAAACCGTATCGCCACGCAAAAGCACATGGTTCCCACCAAAAGAAGATGAACCGTATTCAGCCATCCGCCGCAGCGGAGAACCACCGCCAGCATAAGGAGCGAAAGCACAACCGCCGGGAAAATGCTGAACGCGATATACTGTCCGCTCATAACCGATTCGGACTTAAAATTCCCCCCCGGTATCATATAGAGAAGAATCCCCAGACCTGCAAAAAAGCCGCCAAGAAGCATGCTGTTCTTTCTACCCAGACGCAGTACGCCGGTCCAGAGAACAAAGGCCAAAATGCTTACAAACAGTATTACAAGACCGTAAGCCGCGTTAGCCCAGCCGGCTGTAAGCGCAAAAATGCACATAAAAACAGTCCTTACAGATCCTTTATTCTTTTTTTCATCCGCTTCCGCTATCTCATGGAAAACTATGAAAAGAAATCCCAGAAAGGGTATTGCCGGGAACACATAGCCCGTGATCCCGAATTCCCAAAGGTAGGAATACTTCCAGTCGCTGTTAAGGGAAAACATGAAAAACAGCGGCATAGCCATATAAAGCATATTTGTCTTCTTTGCGCCGCTGCATTGACCGATAAGAAAAGCGATAAGTAAAACCGCAAGAGTATTTATCACATTTGCGGCTCCATTACCCATGAGGAGAATAAACTGGAGGATAACCCCTGACAGAAGGCTTCCCCCATAAGCCATAATACCGGAAACGCTCTCAAAAATATCTCCTACGGAATAAAGCTTTTCCCCCGTTGAAAGATTCTTCATGTAGTCGAAATCTTCGAGAATAAAAGCAAACCTGACCTGCATATAAAACATAAGTCCGGTAAAAATAATAATCAATATGCAGGATACAATCTGTAATACCTGTTTTGCCCTTGCGTTATCAGTCTGCATAAAACTACTCTACTCCAGAGGTGCCTTCTCTCCCTGTGAAAGTCTTACCATTGCCCTCGCTATCGTTGCGCGGGAGATATTGTATTCCTGAATACTCCTGTCCTGACGGAGCTGCTCCTTTGCCCTCTCCATCGCCTCTTTTGCCCTTGCCTCCAGAACCTCATCCGGCCAGTTCGCGCTGTCAACAAGCACGGAGACGATATTTGACTCCATGCTCACAAAACCTTTGCCGACGATGGCCTCCACCCAGTTTGCGCCCTTCTCGGGCTTTATCTTAACAGTGCCTTCGGTTATGGCGACAACAACATTTTCGTGATGAGCCATTATCTGGAATTCCCCGTCCGGCGCGGGAAAAATAAGGGATACCGCGTTACCGTCATAGAGAACCTTGTCAACTGCCAAGATTTTTAAATAAAAGCTGTCGCCCATAATCTATTCCTGTCCAAGCATTTCTGCCTTCTCTATTACATCCTGTATCGTACCCACATTGAAGAAGGCAGCCTCCGGATACTTGTCCATCTCTCCGTCAAGTATCGCCTTAAAGCCCTTTATCGTCTCCTCAAGAGGTACATACACTCCGGGAATGCCGGTAAAGTTCTCGGCAACATGGAAGGGCTGTGAGAGGAAACGCTGGAGCTTTCTCGCCCGGTAAACCGTAACCTTATCCTCCTCGGAGAGCTCATCCATCCCGAGTATCGCGATTATATCCTGAAGCTCCTTATAATTCTGAAGCGTCTGCTGGACTCTTCTTGCGACCTCATAATGCTCCTCGCCCACGATATCCGGTTCGAGAAGTCTTGATGTGGACTCAAGAGGGTCCACCGCCGGGTAGATGCCCTGCTCAACTATCTTTCTCGAAAGCACCGTTGTCGCGTCAAGATGGGCGAAGGTGGTCGCGGGGGCAGGATCCGTAAGGTCATCCGCAGGCACATAGACCGCCTGTACCGAGGTTACGGAGCCGTTCTTTGTGGAGGCTATCCTCTCCTGCAGCTCGCCGAGATCCGTAGCAAGCGTGGGCTGGTAACCCACCGCGGAGGGCATACGCCCCAAAAGTGCGGAAACCTCCGAGCCTGCCTGCACAAATCTGAATATATTATCGATAAATAAAAGCACATCCTTGTTCTGTCTGTCGCGGAAATACTCTGCCATGGTAAGTCCGGTTTCCGCCACCCTCATACGGGATCCCGGCGGCTCGTTCATCTGTCCGAAAACCAGCGCGGTCTTTGCAAGAACTCCCGACTCCGCCATCTCCGTCCAAAGGTCGTTACCTTCTCTCGAGCGCTCCCCGACACCGGTAAAGATGGAATACCCGCCATGCTCGGTTGCTATATTTGTGATAAGCTCCTGGATAAGCACGGTCTTACCTACTCCGGCGCCCCCGAAGAGTCCTATCTTTCCGCCCTTTGAATACGGCGCAAGAAGGTCTATGACCTTTATGCCCGTCTCAAGTATCTCCTGCACCGGGCTCTGCTCCGCAAAAGCCGGCGGCTGTCTGTGTATGACCCATTTTTCACCGCCTGGCTGCTCTCCGTCGTCAAGGGTCTCCCCGAGAACATTGAAAAGCCTTCCCAGCGTCTGCTCACCCACCGGAACCATAATACCGTTTCCGGTAGCGCGAACCTCCATATCCTTTGCGAGACCGTCGCTGGGACCTAACATAATACAGCGCACCATTCCCTCGCCGATATGCTGGGCAACCTCCATGACAAGTCTTTTATCCCCGAGATAAACCTCGAGGGCATCCTTTATATACGGGAGACAATCCTCCCCGAACTGCACATCAACGACCGGTCCCATTACCTGAACAATTCGACCTGTTCCGATATTTCCGATATTATCCACGCCTGCCGGCCTCCTTTCGCGCTTTCTTCTTTTTCTGCGCCTTTGCGCCCGCTATGACCTCGGTTATCTCCTGGGTTATCATAGCCTGCCTCTCCCTGTTGTACTCGATGGAGAGCTCATGGATCATGGCCTTTGCATTCTTGTTTGCCGTATCCATAGCCATCATCCTGTCGTTCTGCTCACTGCAAAAGGACTCAACAAGGGCACTGTATATATCTCCGACAACCATATCGGGGATTATATTGTTTAAAACATCCTGCACCGAAGGTAGAAAATTTATCTCCGTACCGTCAGCCGGAAAACCGGAAGCCTCCTGTACATCCTCCTCGTACATAAGGGGAAGGACGCGCATGGCCACGGGCTCGCTGGAGATTGAATTCTTCATTCTCGTAAAGACGATATAAGCCTCATCGATCTCCCCCTTTTTGTACTCGTCGATGATCACCTCGCTCATAAGCCTTGCCCTGTGAAGGGAAGGATTCTGGGCGCTGTACTTAAACTGCCCCGCCATCTCAACCTTTTTCCCGGCAAAATACTGTCTTCCGACTTCGCCGACCACATAAAGCCTCGCATTCGCCTCCGACTCATACATAAGCTGCTCCGCAAGCCCTAATATATTATGGTTATAGGAACCCGCAAGTCCCTTGTCCGCGGTGACAACAATGAGGGCGATGGTCCTGTCCGCACCCTTCTTCTCCGTTCTCTCGTCGAGATAGATATTGTCGATATCCGGAGTGGAGCGGATGATCTTCATGTACATACGGCTCAGTTCCTCGAAATACGGGAGATTGCCCTCATGTCCCTTTTTAGCTTTTCTGAGCTTGGTGGAGGAGATCATATACATGGCATTTGTAATTTTCATCGTATCGCGGATACTTCTTATCCTTCCGGATATCTCGCGTATGTTGGCCAAAGCTATGCCTCCGAATAAATTTCCTTATACTCCTTCGCGGCCTCAAGTATCTGGCTCTTAAGTCCGTCGTCAAGATTTCCCGAGGACCTTAAAATACTTATTATCTCCGGGTGCTCCCTGCCAATATATTCAAGGAGACCGTTCTGGAATTCCTTTATCCTGTCGATCCTTATATCTTCCATGACCCTTCCGTTTGCCGCGCAAAGGGTTATTACCTGCTCCGCCATGCTTAAAGGCTTTCCGAGGGGCTGCTTTAAAAGCTCCATAAGGATATTTCCGTGGGCAAGCTGAGCCTTCGTTGTGGCGTCAAGGTCGGAGGAGAACTGTGTAAATACCTCCATCTCCCTGAACTGGGCAAGATCGATCCTTATACTTCCCGCCGCCTTCTTCATCGCCTTTGTCTGGGCGGCTCCGCCGACTCTCGAAACGGAAAGTCCCACATTTACCGCGGGTCTCATTCCGAGATTAAAGAGCGTACTCTCGAGATAGATCTGACCGTCGGTTATGGAGATAACATTGGTCGGGATATATGCCGATACATCCCCAGCCTGGGTTTCGATTATGGGAAGGGCGGTTATGGAGCCGCCGCCGTTTTTCTCATTTAATCTGGCGCTTCTCTCGAGAAGTCTTGAGTGGAGATAAAATACATCTCCGGGATATGCCTCTCTTCCCGGCGGTCTCTCCAAAAGAAGCGAGAGCGCTCTGTAAGCTACCGCATGCTTGGACAGGTCGTCATACACGATAAGAACATCCCTGCCCTTGTACATAAAGTACTCAGCCAGAGCACAGCCCGCGTAAGGCGCGATATACTGTAAGGGCGCGGGTTCCGATGCCGAGGCATTTACAACGATGGTATAATCCATCGCCTCATGCTTTTTCAGATTTCCCACAAGCTTCGCTATGGTGGAAGCCTTCTGTCCGATGGCAACATAGACGCATATAACTCCCTTGCCCTTCTGGTTTATTATCGTATCAAGGGCTATGGAGGTCTTTCCTGTCTGCCTGTCGCCGATTATAAGCTCTCTTTGCCCCCTGCCTATCGGGAACATGGAATCTATCGCCAGGATACCCGTCTCCATCGGGGTATCCACGGATTTTCTGTCAACTATGGAGGGAGCCGCATTTTCTATCGGACGGTAATCCGCCTCATCTATCCTTCCAAGGCCGTCTATGGGCTCTCCCAGTGCGTTTACGACTCTGCCGAGGAACCCTTCGCCCACGGGAACGCCCGCGCTTCTTACGGTTCTCGTTACCCTGCTGCCGACTCTTATCTCCCTGTCCGGTCCGAAAAGTATCGCGGCAATCTCGTCCTGTCTTATATCCTGAACCATTCCCTTTATGCCGCACTCAAAGAGGAGTATCTCCCCGTATGCGGCGTGGGGAAGCCCTGTAACGGTCGCTATACCGTCGCCGACATAGGATACCGTCCCCACATGTCTGTGGGCGGCGGCAAGCTCGAATTCCTCCACCGTCGTCCGGAGAACGGATACCACATCCATTCCTCCGGTCAGGCTCCTTCTTACCTTCTCGACTGCCTCCGTAAACTGCCTTGTGCGCCCCTCGCTGCTCCAGTTGTACTGCTCGTTTCCGCACTTTAAGATAAATCCGCTTCCGAGACTTTTATCCTCTATGGTCTCAAAGGTTATTATCTCCTCGGGGATATCCTCAGAGGCATATTTTTTATATACAAAATTTTTTATCTTCTCCAGCTGCTCGTCTGTGGGCTTTGTAACATACCGGAGAGTACATTCAAAAGTTTTCTTTCTGGCCACTTTTACTCACCTGTTTTTGTTATAAACTCATCAAAGAGCTTTCTGTCCGTATCGGGATCTTCCTTTGTAAGCGCGATCTTAGCGGCGGCCTTTGAAACAAGGTCGCTGAGTTCCTCGTTCGCTTTCTTCTTAAGACGCTCGGACTCCTCTGCCGCGTTCTTTTTTGCATCCTCCAGGATCCCGGAAGCCTCGCTGTTAGCCTGGGCGATAATGCGGTCGTACTCCTCGCCCGCCTTCACACGGCTTTCCTTTAAGATTTCGGCCTTCTCGCTCTCGGCAGTCTTAAGCTGTTCTTCCAGCTTAATCCTTGTTTCCTCAGCATCCGCTTTGGCTTTGTCCGCCTCGGCATACCCGGCCTCAACCTCCTTTTGTCTCTCCGCTATGATCTTCTTTACAGGCTTAAAGAGAAATTTCCAAATCACAAAAAAGAGAATAAAAAGATTTATTACCGTAAACAGTAAATTTATATCTACCTTAAGCATTTCCTCTCCTTTACTTAAGCATGAATATGATAAGGATACCGATAACGAATCCGTAGATCGCGGTTGCCTCCGCAAGAGCACCTCCAAGGATAAGGGTCGTCATTATCTTTGAGTTTGCCTCGGGCTGGCGCGCAGTAGCGTCAACTGCCTTTCCGGTTGCGATACCGATGCCGAGTCCGGCTCCGATACATGCAAGTGCTGCGATTCCTGCTCCAATTGCTAACATTTTCTTTTCCTCCGTTTTATATGATTATTCAACAGTCTTTTATCCAACAGCCTTTTATCCAACAGCCTATTTACAAATGCTTTTTATTCAACAGCCTCTTTTATGTAAAGAGATGTGAGAAACACAAATACATACGCCTGAAGTATTCCGTCAAAGAGATCGAAATAAAGCGAGAACACCGCCGGCAGCGCCACCGGGACAACGGACTTTATAAGCTCCATTATGATGAAGGCTCCGAGTACATTACCGAAAAGTCGCATGCACAGAGAGAGTGGCTTTATGACGAGTTCGAGTATGTTTATCGGCGTAACGACCGCGATAGGCTTTGCAAAGCTCTTTATCCAGCCCCAGGGATTGTTTGCCCTTATATTCGCTATCTGGACGATTATTATACTCAGTATCGCAAGCGCGGCGGTAACATTTAAGTCCTTTGTCGGCGGCTTGAATCCGAATATCCCGAAGGTGTTGGAGAAAAGCAGAAATATGAAGACCGCCAGAAGATACGGCACGAATGCCTTTCCTTCCTCACCCACCATATCTCCGACCAGTGATTCCAGCTTTGTTACGATGAACTCTGCCGCAGCCTGTCTTTTTGAAATGCCTCTTACCCTGAGATTTGTCCCGAGGATCAGACAGACGACAAGAACGATTCCTATTATAATCCATGTCGCCACCGTCGATTCACTGAAGGGAATCTCAAGATTACCGATACGCGCCGTAAAAACCGTCTCGATATTAAGCTGCTCCTGCAGCTCGGCCGCTATATCAACCATATCCGTCTTCCTTTCCTTGCAGTATCAGATATCCCTTGTATCTACATATTGCGCTTAAGTTAAGATTATACCACAATTTATCCTGTTTTTCCACAAATCCGGCAATAATTCCAGTGCCGGCGGTTATTACAGCACCCTCTTTATTGCTGCAGTACCCTTCTTAAGTACTTCCCTGCTGGTGCTCAATGCCTTTTTCCCGCTGCTTATTGCTTTCATTCCGCTGTTGAGTGCCTTTTTGCTCCCGTTTATAAGCTTTTTTGTCTCCGTCCTCGCGCTCTTTTTTATGCCCTCTCCCACATCGGAGCGCAGATAAAACTTAGCCACCACAACAAAGGCCTTTAAAACAGTCTTTATCTGCTCTTTGCTCTCGTCATCGAGTTCCTTTATATTCTCGAGGATCATAACAAGCTTCCTTCCACCGTCGGATATAAGATTGCTCAGGTGCTCCGCCTCGCAGGCGTCGATAAGACTGTAGATCCCGTCGATAAATCTTTTTCTGTTGTAATCGTCCTGGCTCTCGACCCAGCCGTTAAATGTATGCTCCACGAAGACCGCGTTGTTTGCCAGCTTCCTTCTCCGCACAAATCTCTTCCCGTCAACCTCCCATGTAAGAAGGTTGTGCTGGATAAGGGCAAGTCCCGTGCTGCTTACAACCTCGTAATGCCCGTCATCCTCGAGCATCATGCCGATAAGCGAGGACTGCGGAAGCAGCTTGTAAAGCTTATCCTCGATTGCCTTGAATTTTCCGTCCCTCATAAGCGATGGCCTCAGTCCAAGCCCGTCCATGCTGTATATACGGTGGATCCGGCCGCTTATCTCCGGAGGCATCTGCATCGCGGCATATACCGCAAGATGTCCACCCTTTGAATGCCCTCCGACATATATCTTGTGCGAATACCTCCTGCTTATTACCTTGAGATACTCCACCGCATAGTCATGGCATTTTGCGTGATCCGTGTACAGAAGGTTAAAGTCCTCCTTAAGCCCGATAAGGGTCCTGTCCGTCCCCCTGAATACGACGAACATACGCCTCGGTCCCGTCATAAAGGTTATGGCCGCAAACTGTGTCTGCGTTTCCCTGTCGAGACAGGAAGAAAAGCAGGCAAGACGCAATCCTTTAAATCTCCGGCCCTTTAGCATAAGCCCGACCATCTGCCTCGAGACTTCCTCGTATTTCCCCTTTTCAAAAATATCATCGTGATCCTCCATAAGCATGATATTCGCAAGGGAGACTGAGGGCATATCGCTCTTTATATCCGGGACGATCCCCTCGAAATTGTAATACGAGAGCCTGCAAAGTACTGCCGCGTCCACCTCGGTAAAGCGCATCTCCGAAAAGGGGGTATCCCCGTATTCAATTAGATAATCCAGTAGATTTCCTGTCATAACTTTTTGTTTTTAGAGCATCCTGGTCTTTACTTCCATAACGACATCAAGATAAAGCTGCATAACAGAGCTGAACTTTCTCTGTATGGACTCCCAGTTTTCCTCTTTTCCGTCAGTCTCAAGATCCTTTGCCTTCTCAAAGAGTTCATCGGCTCCTATGGTTCTTGCGGAGCTCTTAAGCTTGTGGGCGTGAGTGACAAATTTCTTTGAGTCCTTTAGATTGATATAATCCTGAAGAGCCCTTGTCTCCTCATCATACTCATCCACAAACATTCCGAGCACGCTCTTATATAGCTCTTCGTCCCCTGCGCAGAACGAGATACCTCTCCCGGGATCCACAAGATGAAGCCCCGAATATCCGCTGTTCTGTGTCTTTTCCGCAGGGGCGGGCTTTGCGGTCTCGCCCTCCGGCGGAAGGAGCTTGCCTGCCGGCAGATACTTGAGAAGCATTGTCTCAAGATCCTTTCCGGAAACGGGTTTTGAGAGATAATCGGTAAATCCGAGCTTTATATAGTTTTCCCTCGCTCCCGCGATGGCATTTGCGGTAAGGACGATGATGGGAACACCCATGCATTTATGGTTTATATTGCCAAGCTGCTCGAGGGTCTCGATACCGTCCATCTCCGGCATCATATGATCAAGCAGGATAAGGTCGTACTTTTTCTGCTTTACTTTTTCAAGTGCCACAAGTCCGCTTTCACCGGTGTCTATCTGTACCTTTGTGGAGCGGAGCAGTCCCCTTATGACCGCAAGGTTAAGAGGCGTATCGTCCACAACGAGGATGCTTACATCCGGCGCTATGAAGGAGGGCTTGTAAACCGCGAAGCCACTGTCCTGCGCGGCCTCCATATCCAGCTCGCCGATACGCTCATCGCTGATTATCTTCTGGCTTATTACAAAGTGGAAATTGGAGCCCTCCTCATAGATGCTGTCCACCTCAAGCTTTGAGCCCATAAGCTCAAGAAGCTGCTTTGTTATCGGAAGTCCCAGCCCCGTACCGCTCACTCTGTGGTTTCTCTCCTCGTCGAGCCTCTCAAACTCCTTGAAGAGCCTTGACATATCCTCCTTGCGGATACCGATTCCCGTATCAATAACGGATATCTCAATATCCGCCATGCAGTCGTGCTTGTCCAGAAGCGCCGCCTTAAATGTTACGGAGCCCTTCTGGGTATACTTTACGGCATTTGTAAGAAGGTTGGTGATAACCTGTTTAAACCTGTTGTTGTCCCCGTAGAGCCCCTCTGGAAGGTCGGGGTCGAAATCCAGTATTACCTGCAGCTTTGCCTCCTCAGCCTTCATCCGCAGAGTCGTTCCCAGCTCCCGGAGCATCTCCGACATACTGTACTCCACCGGAACAATGTTCATCTTCCCGGACTCTATCTTTGAAAGATCGAGAATGTCATTTACGATATTAAGGAGAGATTCGCTCGATATGTAGATATCGTTGGCGTACTGTCTTACCTGGTTCGAAATGTCCTCCCTCAGTATAAGCTCATCCATACCCATAATGGTATTGATGGGTGTTCTTATCTCATGGGACATATTCGCGAGAAAGAGCGTCTTGTACTCACTGGTCCTCTCCGCATCCTCCTTGGCCTTTTCGATCTGTCCGTACTGGTTCTTTATTATCCTTGCGTTTCTTCTCTCGGTAAGCGCCCATGTTATCGCCATTATCATAATTATCGCGGCGGCGGCAACACCTATCCAGAAAAGAGATCTCTCATAGATCTTCGCATCCCTGTGGAGCTCCACGGTCTTTTCCTTGACAACATTCTGCTTATTATCAAGAACCTGTATATGGAAAATATAATTACCGAAGGCGAGGTTTGTATAGCTTAGCTCCCTAAGCTCGGACTGACCGAGTATAACACCGTCCTCCTCGAAGCCCTCGAGGTACATTCTTACAAAAGGATTTGAGAGGCTGTAGTTAAGTATAGCCGGCGTGAAGGTAACCCTCTTTGTATCGGAGGTTATATGATAAACACCCTCCTCATCCGGCTCGATAACCGTATCGTCCAGCTTAACCTCCCTTATATCAACATCAAAATCATTATTGATCTCGGAGTAGCTCTGCATCTGTATCGACTTTACACCCGTGGAGCAGCAAAGATACAGATTGTCCCCGCCGTCAACATAGTTCCAGGAATTTGCAACCAGAGAGGCATTAAGACCTCTCGCGCTGTTTAAAAGGTCCGCCACATAATTCGTATCTGCCGCAAGTTCTCTCTCTTTAAGGATGTAAACCCCCGCGCTGGAGGTGACCCATGCCTTATTGTCGGAAGAAACGATTATATCGTAATTATTGCTGTGCGGGAAATTCTTTAGTGCCCTGCAGACCCCGTCCTCATACACAAAAAGGTCGCTTCCGGTCACAAGATAAAAATGCTCCCCGGTCTCCACGATCCTCATGACAACGAGTCCGTCGAGTCCCTGCTCCAATCCGATATTTCCGGTTATCTTCCCGTTCTCTATTATATAAACTCCGTCCCCGTCGCTTCCGGCAAAGAGCTTTCCGTCGCCGGTCTCGTAAAGACAAAGTATCTGCTCAACATTCAGTCCGTCCTCGGCTCCGAGGCTTCCCGTGATCTTCCCGTCCTTAATGAAGGAAATACCTGTGGACGAGGCAACGGCAAGCTGTCCGTCAGACATCTCAAGGGTCAGCCTTATCCTGTCACCGCAAAGCCCATCCTCCTCGGCGAAGGAAGTCACTTCATTCCCGTCGTAGCAGAAAAGCCCCTCCCCGTAGGTCGATATCCAGAGGTTTCCCTTTGAGTCCTCGAGGATATGTCTTATCCTTACCCCGGATAAAAAATCGAGCTTGGCATCCGCTGTCGGTCTGTAGGAAATCCCGTTAAGTATCACAAGCCCGTCGTCACAGCCCACATAAAGCTTTCCCTTTGACATCAGTATACAATTGACTATCCTGTCCTCTATTCCCGCCACGGAAAAGACATTCGTAAAGGGATTCTTTGAGAGCTTCAAAAGTCCGAGCCTCGATGAAGCCGCCCAGAGATTTCCCTGATAATCCTCATAAAGATCACAGATCGAATTGTTAAAATCCAACCTTGATATGGTATAAAATCTCCCTCTGTCATCAAAATAGCCGATCCCGTTTTCCCCGGCTATGATAAGATTTCCTTCGCTGTTTTCATACATATAGGCGATACTTCCCACGGAATTCGTATCCTTATATGCGCTGATGGTTACCTTGCTCCCGGAAAGCTTTCCGGTATAGAGCTTTCCGTCCGAGCTTCCTATGATTAGGTCCCCGCTGGATGCATATTTAACAGCGGTGTAATTCTCCCCCGAATCCTCGCGGTTAAAGGTCTGGCTCACAATGCCATCCTTTATTACAAATACGGTTCCCCCGTTTGAGACAACCGCGATCGTGCCGTCGGCGCGGCAGCTTATCCCCCGGATATAGTACATATCCTCGCTTCCGGTGTATGTGGAAAGTACGCCGTTTTCGGATATTACTGAAAGATAGGAATTTGTTCCCACATAAAGCTCTCCCGACCTTCCGTAGCAGAGTACCCTTACGGAATTGGAGCCGAGTCCGTCCTCCGTCGTATAAAATTTTATCTCTCCTGTCCTGAAGGAATAATACGCCAGTCCCGAATCGTTAGTGCCTATCCATACCCCGTCCCTTCCGTTGGGAAGAAGAGCCTTTACATTTCTGATCCTCTCATCCAGCTCAAGCTTCGTAAAGGTATTGCCATTATACTGATACAGTCCGGTATATGTAGCGACCCATATATATCCCGCGTCAATCTGCGTTACCGCATTTACCTCGCTGACTCCGAGTTTGTTTTCAAGATTATATACTATGCCGCCGTACTCCGAAGCATAATCCGCCGCGTTTGAAACGCTTCCGGCATTAAGCGCAAAGATCAAAAAAAGTGCAAAAACCAGAGCTGCCCCCGCAGCTCCGGCTTTCACACAATCCTGCATCTTAAATAAAATTTTACACAAAAAACGGGACACTACTTTACTCATAGCTTGGATCGGCCTCTCAAAATTTCTCTTCTCTTTCGATCATTTCTTAAGGGGAGATTCTCTGTAAATGATATCCTCTCTTCCGGGTCCGTTGCTTATCATGGTAATGGGATATCCTATGGATTTCTCGATAAATTCGATATAACCGCGGCAGTTCTCCGGCAGCTCCTCATACTTTTTTATCCCCCTGATATCGCACTTCCATCCGGGGAGATTCTTGAGCACCGGCTTGCACTTTGCCAGCTTTGAGGTAACAGGGAAGTCGTCTATAACCTCTCCGTCAAGCTCATATCCTACGCATACAGGGATTTCGTCGAGGTATCCCAGAACATCAAGCACGGTAAACGCAACATCCGTTGTTCCCTGAAGGCGGCAGCCGTATCTTGACGCAACACAGTCAAACCATCCCATTCTTCTCGGTCTGTGGGTGGTGGCGCCGTACTCTCCGCCGTCACCGCCTCTCTCTCTAAGCTCGCCGGCAACCTTTTCATCAAGTATCTCTGATACAAATTCACCGGCTCCGACAGCTGAGGAATATGCCTTGCACACAGTAACCACCTGCTTTATCTCGTAGGGAGGTATTCCCGCTCCCACCGCGCCGTATCCGGCCAGAGTCGAGGAGGAAGTAACCATCGGGTAGATACCGTGGTCAGGATCCTTAAGAGTACCGAGCTGTCCCTCCAAAAGGATCGTTTTGCCCTCCTTTATAGCCTTGTCGAGGAAGGATGAAACATCACACACATAAGGCTCAACCATATCCCTGTAGCCGTGAAGGGTCTCGAGAAGCTCCGCGGGGTCAATGGCAGGCTTGTGGTAAAGATGCTCAAGCAGCACATTCTTAAGGTCGCATACTCTCTGTACCTTCTCCTTAAGGACTTCCTCGTCGAAAAGCTCGCTTACCTGGAATCCGATCTTTGCATACTTGTCCGAATAGAAGGGAGCGATTCCCGACTTTGTGGAGCCGAATGATTTTCCGGCGAGTCTCTCCTCCTCGTATGCGTCAAAGAGAATATGATAAGGCATTACTATCTGACAGCGATCGCTCACAAGGATCTTCGGCATGGGAACATTCTCCTTTACGATCGACTGTATCTCCTCAAAGAGCTTGGGGATATTGAGTGCAACTCCGTTTCCGATTATACTCGTGGTGTGTGAATAAAAAACACCGGAGGGAAGTGTGTGAAGAGCGAACTTACCGTAATTGTTTACGATAGTATGCCCCGCATTTGCTCCGCCCTGAAAACGGATTATGATATCCGCCTTTTCCGCAAGCATATCGGTGATCTTGCCCTTTCCTTCATCTCCCCAGTTAGCGCCTACTACTGCCTTTACCATTTTAGTTCTCCTTTGTAAAAAAAATATTCATATGAACAATTGATCGTTTTTAATCTACGAAGATCTCTGCTATCGTAAGATCCTCCGGCGTGGTTATCTTTATATTCCTGTAGCTTCCCCCGGCTATATGAACCTTTGAAAGCCCGGTTGCCTCCACCGCCATCGCGTCATCCGTAAGCCCTTCCGTCTCGTCATAAAGAGCTCTCCTGTACGCCTCGAAAATAAGCTCCGCCTTAAAGGTCTGGGGCGTCTGCACGGCGTACACCGTCTTTCGCTCCGGTGTAGATACGACCTCCATATCCTCTCCCACAATCTTTACGGTGTCCTTGCTCGGAACCGCCGTCACGCAGGCTCCGTATTTGAGGACCGTCTCGTAATTGTTCCGGAGTATATCCTCTGTAAGAAAAGGTCTCGCTCCGTCATGGATAAAAATATAATCCGTCGGAAGGTCCTTTGAGAGGCCTGTATCCTCCAGAAGCTCCTCCTGCTTTTCGCTCCCGAGAGCCATCCAGTTGTACCCCTTAAGGCTTACCAGAGCGCTCCAGACGGACTCATATCTCTCCACTCCCGCATCCGCGATTCTTGTGACCTTTGTAAAAAAGTATTTTGAGAGAAGCTCATCCCTTACAAAATCCGCATCGTCCGGTCTTATTACAAGAATGCACTCATCAATATATTCAGATTTCTCGATTGCCATAAGACTGTACCACAAAACAGGCTTTTCGCCTATCTCGATATACTGCTTGGCAACCTTCCCACCAAGTCTCTTTCCCTGTCCTCCCGCAAGCAGGATCGCGGTACAGTGGGGCTTTTTGTTTTCCCCGTTATTGCTAAAACATTCACTCATACAAATTACAGCCTGTATACTCCGGTTTTTTCTCCGATACGAAGTCCCGGAACGGCGTTAAGATCATTGCCGCTTCTGTATCCCTTTATATATTCATAATATCCTGCCGCCCCGATCATCGCGGCATTGTCCGTACAGAGCACGGGGGACGGATGGACGAAACGGATCCCTCTCTCCCCACAGGCCTTTTCAAATGCTTCGCGAAGGTGTGAATTTGATGCCACTCCCCCGGCGATGGCAAAGGTCTTTACCCCACGTAAGGCAGCCGCGTGCATTGAATGCTCCACAAGCACATCCACGACCGCTTTC
Source organism: Lachnospiraceae bacterium (assembly GCA_017479285.1). Classification (GTDB taxonomy): domain Bacteria; phylum Bacillota; class Clostridia; order Lachnospirales; family Lachnospiraceae; genus AC2028. The sequence continues at coordinate 4,686 of JAFVCL010000101.1, read as the reverse complement.
TGGAAGGAAGCCGCCACATCTGCCTGGGAGAATTCCTCCCCCTTCATCCGGCAGCCGTTAAGGTAGTTAAGTACCGAGGATTTAAGTCCGCTGAAGGAAAAATCAAGGTCGCTCCCCTCAACCTTTCCCCGGGGAAAATCGATTGCATCGGGGTTTCCCTCCCGGGATATCTTATCTATCTTCGGGCCTCCGGGATATCCTAACCCGATGGCTCTCGCCACCTTGTCAAATGCCTCCCCCGCAGCGTCATCCCTTGTCCTTGCGATTATCTCGTAGTCCCCGTAGTCATTCACCATAACAAGATGTGAATGTCCTCCGGAAGCCACAAGACACATAAAGGGCGGTTCGAGATCCGGATGCTCGATGTAATTTGCGCTTATATGACCCTCTATATGATGCACGCCCACAAGGGGTATGCCCCTCGCAAAGCTTATTGCCTTGGCTTCGGCAACTCCTACGAGCAGAGCTCCCACAAGCCCGGGTCCGTATGTCACCGCGATCGCGTCTATATCGCCGAGACCGCATCCTGCCTCGCTTAAGGACTGCCTTATGACCTGATCTATCTTTTCTATATGTTTTCTCGAAGCGATTTCCGGAACGACTCCTCCGTAGAGGGTGTGAAGATCTATCTGGGAATAGATCGTATTTGAGAGAACTTTTCTTCCGTTTACCACCACCGCGGCGGCAGTCTCGTCACAGGAGCTCTCTATCGCAAGTAACTTAATATCCTTCTTTATATCCTTCTTTATATCCATCATCAGTCACCCGGGATCCCGTCTCCGTTAAGATCTACATTCGCCTCGAAATCCCAGCCGTATATCTTCCAGTGCTTATCAGTGTCCTTTCGCAGGAGGTACACTATCCTCTGCGTCTCGCTCTTTCCGTTTTCATTGACATTATAGGTGCAGAGAAGTCTCGCGAAGGAATATCCGTCTCTGTCATAGAAATCCACATTGGTACTCGATGCCACCGCAGCGTTGGTTATCTTGCGCTTTGATTCACGGTATCCCTTGACCTCATCCTTGAGATTTATGAGATAACCTCCCATTTCGTTTGCCTCCAGCAGCTTTTCGTCGTAGAGTCCCCTTGCCTTGAGCCCCAATGCTTCGATATCGTCATCAGAGCACTCCTCATTGTAATAACATTTTATAATGTCATTATAGTACTTCATGACCTCTTTCGGTGTCGGTGGATAATCTCTGTCAAGATTACGGGAAAGCGCCGCCTCGATGGCAGTCATGCTCGCCTCTGCCTTACTTGTCTTGGCACGCCCGGTCAAAAAGGCATAGTAACCCACCACGGCCATAACAAGCAGCACTATTATAATTGTAATTCTTGTAGCGCGTGGCTTAAACTTCATCTAAAGGTTCCTCTTAAATCCTTTTAATCCTCAAAATTGAGTTCTTTACTTCTTCCGTCCCTGGAAATATGTGCTCTGTCAAATATGGCCCTGACCGCATCCCTGTAATTATCCGGCCAGTTCATCGCCGGACTGTAATGCGTAAGCCACAATTCCTTTGTATCCGCCTCTTTGGCTATCTGCGCGGCTTCCTGCATCGTCATGTGCTTCTTCTGTCTTGCTTTTTCCGCTTCCTCCGGATCCCCGTACATCCCCTCAAGTATCAAAAGATCCGTGTCCCGGGCGGCTTCGCGGATAGAATCCGTCGGTCTCGTATCCGTGCAGTAGGTTACCTTGATTCCCTTTCTGCTCTCACCGAGAACCATATCCGGAGTAAATGTCCTTCCGTCCTCTTTGACAGTCTCCCCCTTTTGGAGCCTGCTCCACAGCTTTACCGGTATTTCAAGAGCCTCGGCCCTGTCCTTGTCAAATCTGCCCCCTCTGTCTATTTCCATGGTGTAGCCATAGCAGAGCATACTGTGGTTTACCTTGAAGGCCTTCAGCCGAAATCCCTCGAATTCAAAGCTTTGCCTGTCCCCCTCTATCTCCATAAACTTTAGCTCAAAGGGAAGCTCCGGAGCTATGACTCTAAGGCTCCCCACCACTCTTTCAAGACCCCTTGGTCCTATAAGAAGCAGCGGTTCGGTTCTGTCCGCGTTCCCCATGTTGAGGAGCATACCCGGAAGTCCGCTAATATGGTCCGCATGGTAATGGGTAAAGCATATTATATCTATGGGATTGGGGCTCCAGCCCTTCTCCCTCATGGCTATCTGGGTTCCCTCTCCGCAGTCGATGAGAATACTGTGTCCGTTGTATCTCATCATAAGAGATGTGAGCCATCTGTATGGAAGCGGCATCATTCCGCCGGTTCCCAATAAACAAATATCAAGCATAATTTCCGCGCCTCCACATTATAAGCGCGTCCTCCGTTGGCTTTTCATAGAAGCCCGGGCGTACTCCCTCTCCCTTAAATCCGGCTTTTTCATACACCCGGATGGCGGAAGCGTTTCCCACTCTTACCTCGAGAGTGTAATCATATACCCCCTCGCTCTCGCCGAGCTTTATAAGCTCCTCCATAAGCTTTCCGGCGATGCCGCGGTTTCTGTACGCCTCCTCCACCACCACATTATCTATATTTCCTTCGCCGGCGATGACCCGCATACCCGCAGTCCCCACAACGAGCCCCTCCTCTTCGGCGACAAGGTATCTCGCATAGGGAATGTCCAGAAGCTCCCTGAAGGAGTTTTCCGACCAGGGAGTGCTGAAAGACGCGCTCTCGATCTCGGCAAGCCTTTTCATATCTTTTTCGTCAATTTTTCTAATAAGAAATGACATTTCCAAGCTCCGTCTTATCCCGGATATTTAAACCTCAAAATGCTTCGGTCCCTCATTTTCAGCCTGACTCTTTCTAAGATAGACCGGCGCGTGTTCATCACCCTTTATGGCTTTACCCGCCTTGAAATATTCAGCCCCGAGGGTCGCTATGCTTGCCGCGCTCTGGTAAGCTCTGTGGGCCGGAGCAAATTTATAATTAAATCCTGCCCTGCTCTCAATTATCTCCCTGTAGACGGGAACCCCGTCCCCGAGAAATATCGTATCCGCCCCGAATTCATTGAGCCTTTCGACAATCTCCTCTATTCCGATAGCGCATCCTTCTATTACAGTTTTAAGTTCCGGATCAAACTCGTATACCCCGGCGTAAACCTGGTTTCTTCTCGCATCCATAATGGGACAGACGAGCTCCCCCGTCCCCCAGAGGTTGTATGCCAGCCCTTCAAGGGTCGGGACCTCCACGATTGGCTTGTCAAGGGCGAGGGCAAGTCCTTTGGCGGTGGCACTGCCGATACGGAGCCCCGTGTAGGAGCCCGGGCCGGAGGCTGTCGCTATCGCGTCTATACTGCCCATATCAAGCTGTGTCATATCTTTTATTGTCTCAAGCATCGGAAGAAGTGTCTGCGAGTGGGTCTTTTTGTAATTTGTCGTGTACTCCGCCGTTACGATCCCATCCTCTAAGATCGCCACGCTCGCAACCAGCCCCGAGCTGTCAATTCCTATTATCTTCATAATTACTTACTGTGATCTTCCTGTAATCAAAGCCCTTTTCGGTATCCTTCTCTATCCTTACCCGAAGCGCTTCTTCCGGAATAAGTTCATCTATAAGCTCCGCCCATTCGATCATGGACACCCCGTCTCCGAATATATAATCCTCGAAGCCGATCTCGTCCATCTCCTCCAGCTCGGCGATTCTGTAAACATCAAAGTGAAACAGAGGCATTCTTCCGCTGTCGTATACCTGCAATATCGTAAAGGTCGGGCTGCTTACGCTCTCCTTTACGCCGAGCCCCTCGGCAAAGCCCTGGGTGAACAGGGTCTTTCCCACCCCGAGGTCCCCGGAGAGGGCGATTATCATCCCCGGAAAGGCTTTTTCCCCCATTTGTCTTGCAAACTCGTATGTCTCCTTAGGAGAATTTGTCTCAAAGATCCGCTCCGGCATATCTTAACTCCTGATCCTGTTTTTCCCGGGTTCAAGATTTGCCGCTATCTCTTTTATTATGAGCGGAAGCTCTTCTCTTACCTGTGACTTGGGTATTATCGTGGCGTTGTACCTTGTCGTATAAATAATTATACTCCTGCCGGTGGATACGGCTTTGACGATATCTGCCCAGGGGTATGTCTGGCTGCTTTCGTCCTGACCTATCGTAAGCCCTTTTTCATCTAAAGTGTACTTAAGGGGCTTTTTCATGGCGGGCGACAGACTGTAGGTCTGGTTGGCCTTTAAAAGGAGCACGAGAGGCGTATAGACCACGAGTATTGCTCCGACTATGAGCAGGAGCCAGTATTTTGCGTATAAACCATAAGCAACTCCCACAAGACCTACCGCCGTCGCAAGGATCCCGGAGACACTTGAATATGAGTGTCTTAAATTAAAATCATATAAGTCCCCGGGAGTCAGTTTTACCTCTACTTCTACCATATATACCACTTTCGCAGGCTGTGACCACAAGACATAGTCCAACCATTTTTTCATAGTAATTCAATTAATTTTAGTATAAAACACAAAAAAAATCAATCCCCACAGTACCTCCGTACCATGAGGATCGATCATTTATTTCGTATGCCCCGCTTTTCCGTCGCCGGTCATCTGCCGGGTCTTCGACACTTTATAGCAGCCTAAATTAATTCAAAGCGCGTAAAAGCGCTATTTTTTTGTCAAATTTTTCAACATTTTGTGTTGTATGGTGTTGTATTTATCATTATATTGTGATATAATGTTTGTATGAAACTAT
>JAFVCL010000100.1 GCA_017479285.1 Lachnospiraceae bacterium | reverse complement strand
GGTAGCAGCGGAGGTAATGGTTATACCACGCTCCTGCTCCTGAGCCATCCAGTCCATGGTAGCTGTACCTTCGTGAGTATCACCGATCTTATAGTTGATACCGGTATAATAAAGAATACGCTCGGTGAGGGTGGTCTTACCCGCATCGATGTGCGCCATGATACCGATATTTCTGGTTCTCTCAAGAGGATATTCTCTTCCAGCCATGGTTTTCTCCTTACTATTATATAAACTGAAAATCAAAAATTATGTCAGAGCTATGCAGCAATCAGAAACGATAGTGTGCAAACGCCTTGTTTGCCTCTGCCATCTTGTGCATATCTTCCTTACGCTTAACAGCACCACCGGTGTTGCTTGCAGCATCAAGGATCTCGTTAGCCAGCTTGTCCACCATGGTCTTCTCTCCACGCTTGCGTGAGAACATGGTAAGCCATCTTAAGCCAAGAGTCTGACGTCTTTCAGGTTTAACCTCGAGAGGAACCTGATAGGTAGCTCCGCCGATTCTTCTTGCCTTACACTCAAGAGAAGGCATGATATTGTTCATAGCCTCTCCGAAAACCTCGAGTGCGGGGCGACCGGACTTCTCTTCTACCTTAGCAAATGCTCCGTAAACGATCTTCTGAGCTACGCCCTTCTTACCATCAAGCATGATGTTGTTGATAAGCTTGGTAACTACCTTGTCGTTATAAAGAGGATCTGCCAAAACATCTCTTTTTGCAATATGTCCTTTTCTAGGCACGGTACTTCCCTCCTTAACAAAATAATGTTAATTCATCGGTACTCACATGTGTTTCCCCAAGTGTACGTGCGGCTTTGCTGTATCAAAAGATAAAACGCAAAAATCCAACACTTTTCTTAGTTACGTTTAGTACTACCGAAAACTACTTCCTAAGCTCCAAAGAAATTACTTCTTGTCCTTAGGTCTCTTTGCGCCGTACTTTGAACGAGCCTGCTTACGGTTAGCAACACCTGCGGTATCAAGGGTACCACGGATAATGTGGTATCTGGTACCGGGAAGGTCCTTAACACGGCCGCCGCGGATAAGTACAACACTGTGCTCCTGAAGATTGTGACCTTCGCCGGGAATATAGGAAGTAACTTCGATTCCGTTTGAAAGACGAACTCTGGCAATCTTACGAAGAGCTGAGTTAGGCTTCTTAGGGGTAGCAGTCTTAACTGCTGTGCATACGCCACGCTTCTGGGGTGAAGATGCGTCTACAGCCTTCTTGTGAAGAGAGTTGAAGCTCTTCTGAAGAGCAGGTGCGGTAGACTTCTTAACTGAGGTCTGGCGTCCCTTTCTTACTAACTGGTTAAATGTTGGCATTTCGTTTACCTTTCCTTTCTATAAATTTACGCTTATACAAAAGACTGCGCAGGCTGCGCATCCTCTGTGCAATCGCCTTTATTGCATAATAAAAAGGCACTTGCGCGCATACCGTATTAGTATAATCGCTCGCAAGTGCCTTGTCAATAATTTTTATTACCGATTTTCCACGATTTTTTCCGAACAGACCCACATGGCAGGTCTTACTCCCCTGCCGTCGCCGTTGACATAGTCGGTGTATCTTCCTCCGATATAGCCCACATGGAGGACATCCCCCGCCGCGGTACTTCTAAATCCGGGGGAACGAAGCCAGTACGAAGCTCCGGTTACTCCGAAGACTTCCTCGGTATAGTTTCTCTCCTCCCGCCATGCCTTGTCCGTGGCGTCAAAGGTATGGGTATAAAGCTTTCGTCCCTTGCCATGTCTTGCAAACTCGGTCGGCTCCGCTACCGCCCACTGGCTGTATCCGTCGAGATAATCCTCAAACCAGAGATTGTACTCATAGAACTCCCTCATCTCGTCATAGCTAAGAAGAAACAGTTTGTCTACTGTGTCATTTCCGCCCTCGGTTCCGTAATACGGATTATCGTCATTTACAACCTCCGTATCGATGATCGCATCCTGTTCCCCGGGAGTAAACGCCGCATTGAGGAATTCATCGTTAAGCCAGCCTCTCATGGTGCAGGTCTCCCATGTGACTGCTTTTCCGGTCTCGTTATACCTTCTTGAATCAAGGACATATTTACTTAGAAGAAACGCTTTGCCGTCCTCGATCTTCATGACTTCCCATTCGATGGGCTCCGGGCCGTTTTCGAGGTCATTGTCCTGCTCATAGCTTCCAAAGAAGATATAGTCGCCTGCCTCGAAGGCGGGAGCTGTGAGCGCAGCGCTTTCGCCGGCCGCGCTCTCATCTGCTTCCCCGGCGATAATGGGATTTTCGGCAAGTGTCTCATCAGCTGCGACTCCCTCACTGCCGGCCGCTTCCGCGGGCGCAGCTACTTCCCGGGTTTCGCTTTCTCCGGCCGCGCTTTCATCTTCTTCCCCGGCGATTACGGCATTTTCGGCAAGTGTCTCATCAGCTGCGACTCCCTCACTGCCGACCGCTTTCTCAAGTTCCTCACCGCCCTCGCACCCCGATAAACACAGAGCAGCAGCCACCCCAAGAGTGACTGCTGAAATCTTAAACATGCGTAAAATGCTCATATTCTTTTTAATCGCATTCAAAAGCTTAATAGAATACATGATGTCCGATAACCAAACCTGCCCTTCCGTCATCGCGCCTGAAGTGGGTAAAATCTCCCACATTCGACACGCCGCTGAGGGCTTCATTAGCCGCGTCAATACAGCTCTGTTTTATCTTTCCGGATTCGTACACCGCATTGACCTTGCCATTGAGGGCGGGGGTGAACTGTCCGGATGCATAAATTACACCATGGATCGAGTCGGGATAAGCCGGTGAGCGGACTCTGTTCATAACAACCGCTCCAACCGCCACCTGTCCCTCGTAGGGCTCTCCTCCGGCCTCGCACTGGATAAGCGCCGCAAGAAGGAGCGTCGTATCGGCATCGGTCGTGTACTCGCCGTAGTTAACATGGCGTTTTGCCTCAAGCTCCGCGGCTTCGCGTTCCTTGATCTCCTCGTTGGTCTCCCCCACATCTATCTGGAAAGAAATATCGACATACTCGGCAAGAACAAAGGCGTCTCCGCCTTCATAATCCACACAGACCCAGTCGCCGTCCGTATCGCCCACAACCTCATATATCTCGCCTCTCGGTGCAAGACAGACAACCTCCGCGTCATCCGACTCACTCTCCCTGAGCCTTACCGTATCGGTGTTTACCGTCGCAAAGGTAAGCCCCACACTGTGCGCAAGCTTCGCGGCCTCGTCCCCGAACAGAAGATAATCGTTGTTGCACCACCCGAGCACATTTCCGGACTGAACAAGAGTCCACCCCTCGGTGCTGTCCACGATAGTTCCGCCGCAGTCCTTGTACATAAGTCCGACTCTCGCGGCATCCACGCTCGGCTCCTCGCGAACATTCATAAACTGATGAACATTCGCCATAACAAGGTTGGATGGGATCTCCTCTTTGATCTCCTCCGTTTTTTCAAGCTCAATATTTAATTCTTTTGCAGTGGAATTAATTACCTCCACCGCCGACCCGTTAGGCGCGTTGAGAATTGACGAGACCCCTCCCGAAAGTCCGTCCAGAGTTTCTCTGTTACCTGCCAGGCTGTTTTGACCGACTGCGGAAAACAAAAGGATTGAAAGCAGCATACACATTGCCTTCTTGCCATTCCCGCAGACCGACCGGTAAGACTTTCTCATAACAATACCTGTCGCATACCAAATATGCATTTGAAACCGTATCGCCGCAGCGAACTTACTTTGTTACAAAATTATTACAAATAATAATACAAAATCTTAACAGTTTTGTCAAATAACAAAAGGGGCAGCTTCCGCCGCCCCTCAATCTGATCACTGTAATCTGTTTCTCTGCTTAATGCCGCATATCCTTACTGAGACTCCGAAGGCTTGGTTTTAAGGGTAAGATCCACAGTATGTGATACATACCTGCCGCCCTCCTGACGTTCGTAGGTTATCTTAACCGTGGTGCCTGCGGCATAATACTTGAGAATGCTCTGGAGATCGTCATAGGATTCTATGGTTTCTCCGTCAAACTTCGTTATTATATCGCCGGTCTGAAGTCCTGCTTCCTTTGCACCTCCATCCTCAGTAACATCCACAACATATATTCCTACGGGAATTCCGAAGCGCTCCGAAAGAGAGGTTGTAACCTCCTGGAGGCTTATTCCGATATAGCCCATCTCGCTCTCGTCAATGGGTATCCTTGTCTGGTGCTCCATAAACTCGGCAATGATATCGGTAACCGAGCTGATAGGGATCGCGTATCCCATACCCTCTACCGCGGTTCCGCCGATCTTACTGGAGTTGATACCTATAACCTCACCATTCATATTGATGAGCGCACCGCCGGAGTTTCCGGGATTGATCGCCGCATCGGTCTGGATAAAGATGCCTGTGGTTCCATCGTCCATCGTGATCTCTCTGTCGATGGCACTGACAATACCTGTTGTTACAGACTGTCCGTATCCGAGTGCATTACCGATGGCAACCACCTGCTCACCGAGCCTTACACTGCCGCTGTCTCCTATGGCTGCGATCTTGATGACCTGCTTGGTCTCTTCGCTTACATCACTCTTTTGAACCGCGATGACCGCCACATCCATCGAGGAATCCCGTCCCTTGAGATAAGCCGATGCGGTGGAGCCGTCATCAAAGGTAACCGTAAGTGATATAGGATCCTCTACAACATGGTTGTTTGATACTATAAGATATTCCGTATCAGTCTCCGCAATTATAAAGCCCGATCCGCTGGCTGTGGCTATCGTGGAGCTGCCGCCGCCGCCGAAATAGTAGCTGTAAATATCATTGCCGTAATCGTATTTGTATTCCTTCTCGATCGATACCATGGCGGGCATAAGAGCCTCCGCAACATCCGAAACACTGGCCTCTGTTCCGTGTGTGGCAGTGCTGCTTATGGTGTTAAATACGGACTGTGTCTGCGGAGTTGCCGTGTCCAGCGTTGTCTCCGAGGATGAATCCTGACCATTTACCGGAGCATTCTGCGTTACCGTTTCCGAGCCGCTTCCGACAAGTCCCGTTGTCTTTTGAACCGCAAAAAATCCGAGGCCTCCGAACACTCCGAACAAAAGTCCGAGGCAGGCACTCATCATGAACTTGGGAAATGCCTTACCGGATTTCTTCTCCGTTTTTTTCTGCTCACCGTACTGGCCGCCGGGATTCTGTCCCATGCCTGAGAGCTGTCCCATATTTTGAGAACCGTATGTCTGCCGGTTCTCCTGATTGTAATAATAATTGTTGTCCATTCTCTATCGCCTCCAAATATTTTATACAAATTTACATCCACACTGAGCGTCATCGCCTTTAAGGAAAAGCTCTGAAACCTTCCTTTAAAGTAATAAAACCCACGGCTTTCGGTCACCGCGGGTTTTGTCCTTCACTGACCTTACAGTACAAAGTATAGGTCGTAATTGTGAAGAAATTGTGATGAAATCTTGTAAAAAGAATTTATTTTCTAAATAATCTCTAAACTACTCTACAGTAACCGATTTTGCAAGGTTTCTGGGCTTGTCAACATCAAGTCCCTTCGCTACGGAGGTGTAATATCCGAGAAGCTGGAGCGGGATTATGGCAACGCTTCCGATGAAATGGTCATCAACCTTCGGAATATATACTACAAAGTCGCATACATCCTCAACATCGTACTTTCCGTACTCGGTAACACCCATAAGATAAGCGCCCCTGCTCTTGCACTCGACCATATTCGATACAGTCTTTTCGTAGAGATCTGTCTGGGTCAGCGAACCGATTACCAGCGTTCCATCCTCGATAAGAGATATGGTTCCATGCTTTAACTCACCTGCCGCATAAGCCTCTGAATGGATGTAGCTGATCTCCTTCATCTTAAGAGACCCTTCAAGGCTTATGGCGTAATCGATGGATCTTCCTATAAAGAAGATATCCTTCGCATTTGCAAACTTTGAGGCAAACCACTGGATCCTCTCCTTATCCTCAAGGCACTTCTCAATCTTCCCCGGAATGGACATGAGCTCATTTATATAATAACCGCATTTTTCGTCATCGATAAGCCCCTTTGACAGACCAAGCTTTATCGCAAGGATAAAACCGCAGACAAGCTGGCAGCTGTATGCCTTTGTCGTAGCGACCGATATCTCGGGACCTGCAAGGGTGTACATTACATGGTCGGCCTCTCTCGCTATGGAACTTCCCACAACATTTACGATTGCGAGAGTCCTTATTCCCTTTTCCTTTGCCATACGAAGAGCCGCGAGGGAATCCGCGGTCTCGCCGGACTGCGAGATAACGATTACAAGCGCATCGGGATCAACGCTCATCCTGCGGTATCTGAACTCCGAAGCAAGCTCGCAGCGAACCGGGATATCGGCGATGTCCTCAAGTACATACTGTGCCTCCATTCCCACATGCCATGCGGAACCGCAGGCTACAATATAGATCATTGAAAGCTTCTTTAAGTCTTCATCGGACAGTCCGGTCTCCGAGAGGTCTATCCTGCCGTCCTTGATATATTTGTTTAAGGTATCAAGAACCACCTTGGGCTGCTCGTGGATCTCCTTCATCATGAAGTGCTCGAAGCCGCCTTTTTCAGCAGCCTCCGCGGAGAATTTTATCTCCACAAGCTCCTTCTGTATCTCGTCGCCGTCGAGATTATAGAAAACCACATTTCCCGCGGTTATCTTCGCCATCTCGAGATTGCCGATGTAATAAACATTTTTTGTATGCTTTAAGATAGCTGGAACATCGGAAGCGATAAAGGTCTCGCCCTCCCCGGTGCCGATTATCATCGGACTGTCTTTTCTCGCGACATAAATCTCCCCCGGATAATCCGTGAACATTACCTCAAGCGCGTAGGAACCCCTTACACGGACAAGTGTCTTTGCGATTGCATCGATGGGACCCATCTTGTATTTCTTGTAATAATAATCAACCAGCTTTATAAGAACCTCTGTATCTGTCTGGCTGTAGAACTGATATCCGTGGCGTGAGAGCTTCTCTTTGAGCTCGGCGTAATTCTCGATTATGCCGTTGTGTACGCCCACTACCTCTGACTCAACCTCCCCCGATGCGGAACCGGTGCAGTTACCGGAAACATGGGGATGCGCATTTGTCTTGCTGGGCGCTCCGTGGGTTGCCCAGCGGGTATGTCCGATACCGCAGGTTCCCTCTACCGCCTTTCCGCCGTCAGTCTTATTTGAAAGATTGGCAAGCTTTCCGACCTCCTTTACGACTACCGCAGGCTTTTCTCCGTCCCTTATGGCGATCCCCGCAGAGTCATAGCCCCTGTATTCAAGCTTTGAAAGCCCGTCGAGCACAATGGGTGCCGCCTGCTTTCTTCCTACATATCCGACTATTCCGCACATAGTATCTTTACCTTTCGATTTTATTCTTGAAAGCCGTTCCTTAACGCTTCTCAAAATACAGAGGATTTGTTGTAAGCTTCATAAGCCATTTTTCGGGAAGTCTTTTGTAATTTTTCCCGAGCTTATATCCGATGTATTTGCTCGCGCACTGGCTGTAAAAATGTGGCAAAAGATAGACCTTGCCCTCTTTTATAAGCTTCTTTGTCGTAAACCCTACAAGTTTTCCGCCCTCACCCTCGGAGGAAACATTTCCGAACACCTCGGGATGCTCACTCTGGGATACACCGAGATCGAAATTGCGATGAAGCTGCTGGGCGTTGGAATAATTATGGGAATGGATCACCCTCGCATCCGCCTCGTACCTTACCGCATAGCCCCTTGCGATCGCACCCGCCGCAAAGATCATATCCTCGTTAAAGATTGCTTTTCTCACAAAGCCCCCGACCCTGTCATACAGATCCCTGCGGTATGCCGCACATACATCCGAACAAAAATAGGTCTTGATCCCGAGCTTTTTAAGATCCTCGGCGGTCTTTGTAACAGCCTCCCCGGGATAATTAAACTCCCTCGATGCGGTTTCGAGAACTCCGCATCTGTCATCCGCCAACTGTCTTGCGTATGCAACCGCGATCTTTTTTCCCGAAGCCGAGCCTCTCTCATCCGCCTCAAGCCCCTTTACAAGCTCGCCCGTCAATTTTTCAAGCAGTTTGTCATCGGCGGGGACCGCATCCTGTGTCATCATAACAAATATTGGCGCACTTGACAATCTGACCGCCTTCCGCCTTGTTCCGCCGTGATCAAACTCCTCCTTCCTTATATGATGCACCTCTGCATTCGGGTACTTCTCATAAAAGTCCGTCCCGGCAACAAGAGCATCAAAATGCTCTTCCCCGGTGTTGATAAGTATGATCCGGGCGGGCACAAGTGTCTGGGCGTTCAATCTGTCAAGCAGTCTCAAAAACTGTTTTTTAGGTTTGTAAACAGGTATGATAACATCAATATCCATATTTATTCCATGCTTAGTATCCTACATAAGGACTTGTATCTGAATAAACTCTTGCGGAGTACTCTTCAACCGTGCCCGAAGGAGTATACTCGTCATCATTAAACAAGAACTTGTGAAGCCATATTACATTGCTTGAAAGACTGGTAGGTATTACGCAGCTTCCCTTTGCACCGATGGTTCCGGTGGTTCTCATGCTCTCATCGGGGAATCCGCCCTCATCAACGATGGTGTACTTTGAAATATTCTTTACAAGTGAAAGAAGTGTGTCGCTGTCGATGGATGTAAGCACATTTCCCGAAACCTTATTGAAAGTCTCTACAAGCTTGTCGCTGCTTGCAGTCTTTGCAACCTCCACAAGTGCCTGAAGAACCTCTCTCTGACGCTCGGCACGCTTAAAATCATCTCCCGCGGTGTATCTAACACGACAGTAACCCGCTGCCTGAAGTCCGTTGACCTTCTGATATCCGGTCTCTGCAAGAGGCACATAATTTTCTCCGAGTATCTCTGCGACTGCTCCCTGATACGCATTGGTCTGACCGATCTCCGCATCATCAATTTCGATATATACCCCACCCAGCGAATCTATCGCGTCTGCGAGAGCTCTGTAGCTGACCGCCATCCAGCTTGTTATATCAAGATCGAGGTTCGCGTTCAGCATGCTGACCGCCGCATTGCCACCACCGATCGAATATGCCGCGTTACACTTCTGGAAAGTATCCTTACCCGTGTTCAGATAAGTATCTCTGTAAACGCTGACAAGTCTGACTTCTCCGGTATCCTGATTGATGCTTGCGATCATGATACAGTCACTTCTGTATCCCTTCTCGAGAGCCTTAACACTGGTGGATGTGGAGTCTATTCCGAAAAGAGCGATATTCAGATAACCGCTCATGGTTCCGCCTTCCTCGACCATCTTCTGAACTTCCTCAGAAATACCGATCTCCTCCGGCTTCACATCATCCATCTTTACGACATTCAGTCCACCGCCATCAGTCTTTTTTGTAGCAGGGATAACGAATTTTATAAGTACAAAGAGCAGTACCGCGATCACGATAAACTCTATGACAAAAATAATAATCTTTCCTCCGCTGAGTCCTGATTTCTTTCTTCCAGCCATTTCAAATCTCCTTTAATAAGCATTTTTGTTCATAAATCCTACGAACAGTGTCATAAACAATATTTTAAGATCAAAGAAAAATGTCCAATTCTCTATATAATAAATATCATGATCAATCCGCTTTTTTATCGAGGTATCGCCCCGGAGTCCATTGACCTGAGCCCATCCCGTAAGTCCCGGCCGTACCTGGTGCTTTACCATATACCGGGGAATCTCCTCGCGGAATTTTTCGACATACTGCGGTCTTTCGGGTCTTGGTCCCACCAGACTCATATCCCCCTTAAGAATATTGAAAAACTGCGGGAGCTCGTCAATACTCGTCTTTCTCATTATCCTTCCGACAGGTGTAACTCTCGGATCGCCTTTTACCGTCCAGCCCCTCTTTTCCTCCGCCTCGGACTGCACTACCATCGACCTGAACTTCAGCATTTTAAAGGTCTTTCCCTGATAGCCGACCCTCTCCTGCTTAAACAGTATGGGGCCCTTGCTTGATACCTTGACAAGGAAGGCGGTAACCAGCATCACGGGCGATGTAATGATTATCGCAAACAGCGATCCCGCGATATCCACTGCCCTCTTTATAAGCTGATTCCCGGCATTGCTGAGGGGAACCCTGCGGATGTTTATGACCGAGAGTCCGTCGAGATCCTCTGTATAAGGATTCGTCGGGACAACACTGTTGTAATCGGGAATAAACTTCGTATGTACACCGTTTTTCTCACAGATATTCACCACCTGCTCGAAATAATCGTAATCCCTGAGGGAAAGCGTTATCACAACCTCATCAAAATCATTATTCTTTATAAGGTTTTCAAGTTCATCAAGCCTGCCGATAACGGAGTTTTCATAATATTTTGTGCCGACCGGAACCCAGTTATCCAGAATACCGAATACAATGTATCCCCACTCGGGATTGCTTACGACCTTTGAAATATAACTCTCCGCGGCGCGGGAATAACCAACAAGCAGCACATGCTTGGCATTGTATCCGTTAAGCCTGAACCGCCTTATTATTGTTCTTATTATTATCCTGAAAAATGCTTCCACGCAGAAACTGAGTATGAAGAAAATACCGATAACAGAACGCGCATAATACACCGCATGCATGATAACATAAATCACGATAACAAGGAGCGCGATACAAATAACATCCGTTCTCAGCAGAACCATTATCTCCATAAACAGAGTGGATGTCCGCTTCGGGGTATAGACATTGGACAGCAGGTAGACCAGTATATATCCGCCAACCACAAACGGCATAAGATGTACATAGCTGATGAGTGGCAGCACGCCTACCCCCGGTGCGGGTCTGAATATATAGAATTTAATTAGATAAGCCAAAACAAAAGAGCCGCCGATTATTACCGCATCAATAAATATCAGCAGCCGATTAAGCACTGACTGGTTTTCTTTTATCATATCCCTAACCCTAAAATACCACGCTTGTTGTTTTTGATTATAAAGCGGCATTTACAGGGCTTCAACTTAAATTTTCTTAAGAAACAAGGGATTTACGGGATTTCAGCAAGGTCAGGTACGAATACAAGCTTATATCCTTTTTCTGCTATCGCACTGCACAGTCTTAATCCGATCTTCTCATAGTCAGTATCCTGCGGGAGCACTCTCCAGTCAAATATCGTATCGGGAGCTGACGGAGATCTTCCCGCAGCAAGCTCCGTCCTGAGTTCCGCCCTTTTCTCGTTATACGGATAACCAATGGTTTCCTCAAAAAGCGGGATCAGATCCGGTGCTATCTTAATACACCTTATATCAAGATAGAGCGCCTCCTGCATAACGAACCTGCGGTTATATCTTCCCCCGGCAGGTGAGGGAAGCCCCGTCAGCGAATACAGACCGTGCCTTTTACGGGCTCCTTTTTCATCTGCGCTTCCCTCCGTTACATCTTCCGCATATCCCGAGTAAAGAAGCGGCCCTCCGATTATCTTTCCGTTCTTGTTTCTGCGGATTACAACACCGCCGATGGCGCCAACTCTTTCAAAAAGCGCTTTTGTACCGGATGCATCCTCCCTGTCTCCGGCTTTTATCAAGGGATCTTCGGCAAAATCAAAGCCGAACACGCCGACATGTCTTGTATGGTATACCTCCGCATTTATTCCGTGCTTTACAGCCGCCTCGCTTACCGCGCGCCGTCCGGCTTCATAAGCATAAAACTTCCCCCTCGTATTTCCGGAGGTTGAATTTCCGAAAACACGCCAATGATACAATATCTTTGGAATATGGTGCTTGTTCCCGGTCTTTACGGCCGCGCGGAGCAACAGGTCGTGATCCTGCGCACCGTCAAATTTTTTGCGAAGCTTAAGCGACTTTATCAATCCTGCCTCGAAAACGCTCATGTGGCAGATATAATTGTTACAAAGAAGATAAAACATATCAAAATCCGGCTTGAAAACAGGATCGAAATAATTCTCTCCACTCTCATCCGTCTTGTCTTCGTCCGTATATATTATTCCCGGTCTTTCTCCGTCGGCATATTTATTTAACGCACTGACCACCTCAAAAAAAGCGTCAGGCTCTATAAGATCGTCATGATCGATAAGCGCGATGTAATCCCCGTATGCACGCTCCAGTCCGTAATTGGTATTTTCCGAAATGCCTCTGTTTTCACCGATATGGAAATACCTTACCGGCTGCTCTATATCCTCCCTCTCGCAGAGTTCCTTAAGGAAATGCCCAAGCTTCACCGAGTCTGAACCGTCCGCAAAGATAACCTCCCAGTTGTCGTAACTCTGGTTCTTCAGACATTCAAACAGCTGCCCGAGCATATTTTCGTCGGAGTTATAGAGCGGAATTACCGCGCTGATAATCGGACGATATGAAAATCCACCCGATGCGGCACGCTGCTTTTCAAGCTCGGATTTATCCGGACGGCGCAGCTTATAATCGTCGTTTCTTTGCGCAAGCCTTGTCCTGACCTCGTAAGCCGTGGCGGAAAGCCCATTCTCCCTTAGGAAATTATATGCTTTTTTTAAATTGACCAAAGAAAGCTTTCCCATTGTCTTTTTCTCTTTCCGTCACCTGATGCCGCCTTTTTTAATAATTTCCGGCTTACCTCATAAATACCGCTTTTTTTCAAACTGTTCGCAAATCCAAAAATCCGCCATTTCAGATATGTGCTACAGTTCATAGGGGGCATTTTCCATATCAAAATTAGGATTATAGTATTCATCCCCTGCGTCAACCCGCTCTCCCCAGCGCTCTCTGAACTTCCCGACCTCTGCGCGGAACCTGTCCCTTTTCTCCGGAGTATCCTCGTATCCTCTCGACTTTGATTCAAAATGATACCACTCCGAGAATGCGTTATAAACGACAAGCTTTTCAAGCCCTCTTACCTTGAGACAGAAATCAACATCATTCCCCGCAACGGGAAGCTCCTCCGTAAAGCC
Organism: Lachnospiraceae bacterium; assembly: GCA_017479285.1. Lineage (GTDB taxonomy): Bacteria > Bacillota > Clostridia > Lachnospirales > Lachnospiraceae > AC2028. Next base: position 37,987 of record JAFVCL010000100.1, on the reverse strand, counting down.
GCCGACGCGTTTGAAATCCTCCCCTGAAACCATAAGGCAGGCTCCTGTCACAGCATTGTAATTACAATTGATTCTGGCACGTACCATAAATCCAAATTCGTTTCTGCCGATTCCCACAAAGGGATGCTGGGCATATCCGCGAAATCCCAGTAATATTCCCGCATGCTGCACAGTCTCATCGGGGTAAATCAGCTTTGTACCCACAGCGCCCACATCACTTCGCTGCTCTATTCCCAGCATTTCTGAAATGCCCGAGGGCGAAATAAGCTCAGTGTCGTTGTTTAAGAATAGGAAATACTCTCCGGAAGCATGTTTTGCGGCAAAATTATTGATGGCAGAATAGTTGAATTCCTTTTCCCACTTGACTACCTTCAGATTTTCGAATTCCTTTTCAAGCCTTTCATAGGCTGCAAAGGTCTCCTTATCCTCGGAATTATTCTCCGCGATGATGAATTCGATATTTTTGTAATCGCTCTTATCATTGATTGAGCGGAGGCAGTTTTCAAGGTCATCTGTGTGATCCTTGTTGGGGATGATGACGGAGACAAGGGGCTCGCCCTGCACCTCATAGGTAGTGTGATACATTCCCCACATATCGGTCATTTCAACCTTTGCGTGGATCCCCATTCTCTTTAGATGCTCCTGAACCGCCTTCCTGCCTGCCTCGTAGGCATACATTTTGCTCTCGGGGTTCTCCGCAGTGGAGCCCTTTGCCAGGCGCCAGTGATAGAGCACCTTTGGCACATGGGCGATGATCTCCCGGACTGAATCCAAGCCGAAATCGATGTTTGATGTGCCGGATGAAGCAGCTCCAAGAGCATACTCTATGCACCTGAACATCATCTCATAATCCTGGGCCCCGTCGTACTCGCTGTTAAAGCCCCCAACAGCGCGCAGAATATCAGTCTTTACGGAGTAAATATGAGTTATATAATTATGGCTCCTGAACAGATCGATGGAAAAATCAGGCTTGAAATTCGGGTCCATAAACTTGCCCAGATTGTTAGTAGCCTTGTCTTCGTCAGTGTACACGATCCGAGTCTTGGGATTCTGATATGCCTTCACAATCTCAAATAGAGCATCGGGCTCGTAAACATCATCATGGTCAAGAAGTGCAATGACTTCGCCGGTGGCCATTTCCAGAGCACAATTTGTGTTGTAGGAAATGCCGCCGTTTCGGTCCAGGGTTTTGTAGATGATCCTGGGGTCCTGCTCGTGATACTCCCTGAGTACATCCTCGAGGGGGGATTTGGGAGAAGCTGCTCCTACCACGTTTCCATCAGCGTCGATCTTTGCTCCCACGCTTCCGTCCGCAATACAGAGCTCCAAGTTTTCGTAGGACTGCGCCCTTACGGACTCGATCATCTCTTTAAGAAGAGGAAGGGGCGTGCGATAGGTGGGCACCAAAATACTAACCTTTGGTTCGTACGTAAAATGGGTCTGTCTCTGAGCCTCCAGCTGCTCGGCGGTCACTCTCTGTGCAAGGAACCATCGGTGATATTTGCGGGGTGCCTCGATCTTATTTTTGACCTTCTTTGCCACCTCGCCGGGTCCTTTCTCACGCAGGATCCTCAGAGCCTTCTGTATTTTGTTTTCTTTCTTGAAGCCTGTTTTTTCCATGTTTTATATCTGCGATAAAAAGCATAAGAATTGAGCAAAAGCTCAAATACTTATGCTTTTATCATTAACAATATTTATATGCCGCAAAATGCCTTACAGCATGCGGCTCACAACACTTACGGATCACTCCCCGACTTAGAGCACTGCCTTTACATCCTCGGTGAGTTTCTCAACTCTGGTCTTAGCGTCCTCTAAGCTGGTACCCTTAACGCCCATATAGAACTTGATCTTGGGCTCGGTTCCCGAAGGTCTTGCGCAGCACCAGTTGTCATCGGGAAGCTCAAAGTAAAGGACATTTGACTTCGGAAGTCCGGTGGATGTCTTCTCTCCGGTCTCCATGTCAAGAATAACATCATTCTCGTAATCCCTGAACTTCAAAACCTTTAAATCTCCGAATGCCTTGGGAGGATTCTTGCGAAGCTTTTCCATGGTCTCGGCAATCTGGCGGGAGCCGTCGATACCCTTCATGGTTATGGTATACTGGGTCTCCTTGTAGTAGCCGTACTTCTCATAGACATCGATCATCATATCCCAGAGAGTCTTGCCCTGCTTCTTGCAGAATGAGGCAACCTCGCAAAGCGCCATAACCGCAACGATGGCATCCTTGTCTCTTGCATGAGTTCCGACGAGACATCCGTAAGACTCCTCAAGTCCGAACACATAATTGTAAGTACCCTTCTGCTCAAACCACTTGATCTGCTCGCCGATAAACTTAAATCCGGTCAGAACCTCGATAAGCTTGACATTGTAGGCAGCGGTTATGGGCTTTGTCATATTGGTGGTTACAATGGTGGTTACAAGAGCGGGGTTTGCGGGCATTGTTCCCGTAGCTGTGCGCTCTCTTAAAATATACTCGGCAATAAGCATACCGGACATATTTCCGGTAAAGGGAACATATTCGCCGGTCTTTGTATCCTTCGCATAAACGCCGAGACGGTCAGCATCGGGGTCTGTGGCAAGAACGATATCCGCATCCTTCTCCTTTGCGAGACGGAGCGCATAGGTAAATGCCTTGGGATCCTCGGGATTGGGATACTCGAGAGTCGTAAACTCCGGATCGGGACCCTTTTGCTCCTCAACAACATATACATTGGTAAATCCGAGTTCCTTAAGGATACGCTGTACGGGAAGATTTCCGGTTCCGCAAAGAGGTGTGTAAACGATCTTGAGGTCCTTGGAAACAGCATCGATAACCTCGGGATGGATGATCTGCTTCTTGAGCTCAGCCATATATTTGTCATCGATCTCTTTTCCGATAACCTCGTAGAGACCTGCTGCCACTGCGGCATCCCTGTCCATGGTCTTAACGGTATGATAATCGGTAATAGCCTTAACTTCTGTAATAATATCTTTATCGATGGGAGCGGTTATCTGCGCGCCGTCCTCCCAGTATACCTTATATCCGTTGTACTCCGGGGGATTGTGGCTTGCGGTGACCATAACGCCCGCGGTACATCCCAGCTCACGGAGCGCGAAGGAAAGCTCGGGGGTAGGACGAAGTGAATCAAAGATGTAAGCCTTTATTCCGTTTGCGGCAAGGCAGAGAGCCGTCTCCCTCGAAAACTCGGGGCTCATACGGCGGTTGTCGCAGGAGATCGCAACACCCTTCTTGGGGTCGCCGTGCTTTAAAATATAATTTGCAAGACCCTGGGTTGCCTTTCTGACAGTATAGATGTTCATACGGTTCGTTCCGGCACCGATTACTCCGCGGAGTCCGCCGGTTCCGAATTCAAGCTCTTTGTAGAATCTCTCCTCTATCTCGGTCTCATTGTCCTTTATGGCAAGTAGCTCATCCTTGGTTGTCTGATCAAAATAATCATCACTTATCCAATAATTGTATTCTTCCTTATAACCCATGGTATTTCCTCCTGTTATTTTCCTTATCATGCTGTTGTGAAAAAAGCATCCGCTTCAAACACGGCACATAAAATATTCTACCACAAATTCACTTTTGATTAAAGTACTAAAACAAAACTCACCTGATCTCGTACTTATCCTTTACATCATCCGCAGGAACATAGTCCCCCAGATATTCATCCGCCATGGCGATAAGCTCATCGTAGTTCACAATGGGCACCTTGTAGACTTCGCACGGCGAATAAATGATCAGATTGCCGTCTTCCTCACCCACGATGGAATAGGTGCGGCATATACAATTGAAATCCTCGTCCAGAATATATGAGTACACCGAAGAAGTCAGCACATATTTCCCCAGCCCCTCATAGTAGGAAAGACTCGACATTAATGAATCAGAAATCTGCAGACTTCTCTTTACCTCAAAGGTATTCGCATCGATGATCTTAGTGGTCTTGTTTGAATACTTTGCTACGATATACAGATCATCATCGGAATAAAAGGCATCATCCGCATTACGAACGCTTGGGGCAAGATTATCCGCCGCAGCCAGTTCTGCGCTTGCATCCTTTTCATAGAAGATCGGTACATCATAGCTTCCGTCATTCTCTATTCTCTGTGCGAAGGACTCCTCAAGAGAATACCTGGTTAGATAATTTGCCTGATCAAACCATAAATACAGATTCCCGTTATGATACCTGGCATCATATAAAAATTCCGTAGGGATCACAGAAAAGAAATTATTACTCCACTCGCTTATACCGAATTCGTCGCAGACATAGACTATTCCCTCCTGAGTTACGTAATAAACCCTATCCCCCTCATAATCGGGCCAGAATTCAATTATCGCCTTGTCCGAATTAAAGTAGTTTATCACCCCGCCCTTTTCTTTATCCAGCACAAGCATTATGTACCTGTCGTAGATATAAACATACTTTTCGGTAACGCAGATATCCACTGCCACAAAGGAGGGTACTTCCCTGGTCCACCAGGTCTGCCCCGTGACCGTATCTATGGAATAGATCTTTGAGGAATCATTGACTGCTCCCGTTCCCGGTGTGACGAAAATGATATTGTCTCCCTCAAGAACTGCACATATATCCATTGGCGTATCCTTGGTAAAGGAGACTATGAGCTTTCCGGTCTGTTCCTCCGCCATCAGGATATAAAAATTGCAGTTATAATCTATAAATACCGCAATAAATCTTCCGTTGTCGTAGTCCGCAGATGACATTACCAGATAGGACTCATCAAAGATCTCGCTCACATCGATGCTGTACAGGATCTGCCCTGACTCATCTACACCGTATAAAATATCATCACTGAAAAGAAGTGTGACAAGCCCATCCTCGGAGGGTGCGAACCAGGTTATATCCCCCGGAATATCAAGAGTACTGCTCTCATCTGTTAATATAGAATAGTACGTATTCACTCCGTCGCAGCTCATTACCACGCCCTTGCTTCCGCAAAAGCCCGCACTTCGGATCGAATTATCCACTTCAGATTCATCGGGAAGTCTTTTTACCAGATTTCCGTCACGGTCAAAAATATAGCTTTCGGGTCCTTCGTTTATGAGAACAAAATTTTCATCATAGGAAATGCTGTATTCCCAGGGAAGCTCCGGAACATCATAGGTGCAAGTGGGATAGTATGCTTCTCCGACATTGTAGACACCCATGGAAGTATAAAGTCGCCTCAAAGCATTGGCATTGTAGCCCTCCTCTTTGTCCGGCAGCACATTTCTGACAACATATGCCGCATCCTTTCTCCTTCCGCAGCCCAAAAGACTGTCCGCAACTCCCGCCATAGCGCCGGCATATTTATCGTTCAGTTCCGTATACTGCTGCGAGATCAGGGCGTTCTGGCGGCTTATCCTTATCAGCATCACGGTTGCAAAAATAGCAAAAAGTAAAACCGCTGCGCCGATGCTTCCGAATACGGTGGCCATCTTCCTGATCTTCTGCTCTCTGTGGCGCTGGCGAAGATCATCATAATTCATGCCAAAGATGGCGGCGCAAAGCTTTATCACCGCAGTATCCATAGCCTTCAGGATCTCTTTTTTATTCTCTCCTCTGGTATCGGCGGCCAGGGGCTCTATCTCTTTTTTTACAAATGTAATATTACCGTTTTCATCCTTTACCTCCACCTGTTCAAAGTTCAGGATCTCCGGGAAGGAATTCACCGGCTCATCCTCCGCCAGAACCACCAGGATATGCTCCCTGTCATGGAGCTGCAGGAAGGTCTCTATCTCCTTTAAGCACCATCTGGACTGGGGGTATCTGGGGGTGCAGACAGTGATGAGGAAGTCAGAATTTGCAAGAGCATTATTTATGGGATCTGAAAGATTGTCCGAAAGGGGCAGCTCATCCACATCGCGAAATATCCGGCTGATGCGTGTCTTTCCGCTCTTTGCCTTGCTTCTGGCAGACTTCGGCAGTTTGAAGGCCTCCAGCTTCTTGTGGAGATTCTCTGCAATAAAGCTGTCCAGCTCGCTATGTCTGTAACTTATAAACGCGTCATAATGAACGCCCTGTAATCCCTCCATAAGAATCTCTCTCCTTTTCTTTTTTATCAGGGGGATCGCTAATCTAATCCCTGCGCTTATTTCTCAGTGGCCTGATTGATCCTGTAAACATGCATGGTGGCGCCGTTTATCAGTTTAAAGCTGTCCTCCTCTGCGGGCAGGGTATTCAGCTTTCGAGCGTAGTATTCCGTTCCTTCCGTGCCGATGAATTCCTGAGCCTCATAGACTAAGTAGCACAGATCCTTGCCCACATATTCAGCACTGTATTTCATAAGAGTCGGAGCGTTTGAATACCAGGAACCGGAATAAATATAATTTGCCCTTTTGTAATAATCGGACTCAAAAACGTCCGTGCTGATAAACCTGGCATAGCCCATGTCCAGGACATAGCTGTTCTCCGGGTGAGCATTACAATAATCCGAGATCTCCTCCATGGTCCGGAGGTATGAACGGTTCACATTATGATTCTGTGCTCTTACATACGCGAACTGCGCGCGCCCGGATATGAAGACCGGGATGAAAAGTGCCAGGCCTAAAATGCCGGTCACGATCATAGGTGTCCTACTGCTCTGGGCCTTTTTTTTCATGTGAGATTCACTATCTGTTTGGGCTTCATCTTGCGTGAAACTTTCCCTGAAACTCTCAATTCCGGTGAGCATATGGCTTATCATCGTTGTCAAGAATGTGCTCAGCATCAGCATGCTCCCCATATAATAGGGCATCATGACCCGGAGCACAAATCTGTCGCGGTAGGCTAAAAAGATTATGCCGAATAAATATCCCGCAAAGATAAGGCCAAGAGAAATCAGGTCCTTCGGCCTTTTGCTTATGATAATAAACACAAATACAACGATGAATAAAAAGGCCGTTATCCTGTGCATATTCCAGAATTCAGAAGAAGTGAACAGAAGCTGCTTTACAGCTTCAAAAATCCTTCCAAAGTCCGGTGTGGAGTTCCTTAATTCTTTATATCTTGTGATAAGTTTGTCCAGGCATTCATCCGATAGATTTCCATCCGCAAACCAGATCTTATGATCCGTCATCATCTCGAGATCATCTTCGGAAACACCGTATTCATCCAGGATATCCGCAAAGCGCTCCGCCGGGATCTTTTCCTGATAATCCATGGCATAGGTTCTCATCTCGTTGAATTTAAGATAGTTTTTCCATTCGGGTGAAGCAAAGGCAGCTATATGCACCAGCTTTACCACCGCTATGGAAAGGACCACAGTGACCAGTGGAAATATCAATTTTTTAAAGATGCTCTTTGCATTCTCATTTCTGTGAATTTCCATACCGAGCAGCGCGCCAAAGCAAACCGGCTGAACCAGCAGCATTGAGGAATCCCTGAGGGCGCAGGCTATAAGTTCACAGATCACGAAAATGATAAGCGGAAAGACTTTTCTTTTTGAAAGACCGGCAGTATCGCCGGAGTTCTTAGATCCCTCACCGGAGCTTATCAAAACCGCATATCCTGAAAAAGCAAGGAGCATTGCCACGCAAGTGTACTGAGCCTGACCGAAAACATGGATCCCCTCAATAAAAATACCGAATTGAATAGCCGTGAAGATCAGGATCTGTATCAGGTTTTTCCCTTTTAAAGCAAGGCAAAAAACATTGATAAATATGCTTAAAAGTAAAAGCGTAAAAAGAAAGATACCCCACCAGGGTACTCCCGCAAAAGCCCTGTAAAGCAGGCTTATGGGGATCGTTATGATGCTGCTCACATAGGGGCAATGATATTCCGGAACGCCCGTCAGCTTACCGGACAGCATCTCTGTGATAAATACATCATCATTGGTCTCAAACCAGATGCCGCAGGTAAAGTAGATCAGCAGAATAAAAGCTGCGGAGACAAGCACCGAGAACAGGATCTTAAATTGTATTTTGTTTGCCGGGCTTACTTTTTTCATGCTGCTTTACACCGTAATATCCCGATTCAGATTTTTATATAATTGCTTTCCCGTGATGATGTCCGTTTCAACCAGAACTGCCTGCCAGGTTTTCCCTTCCAGTTCCTTGACAGGAAGCCTGAAATAGAAACCGGAAAGTTCGATGTGATCCTCGCCGGGGAAAGCACCCAGGATATCTTTTCTGTATGTGGAGAAGAGTTCGTACCTGCGGGTCACGTCGCTCACAAGAAGCAGACTCTTTTCGAACCGACGGTTATCACAGCCTCTCACATAACCCCATCCGTCCAGCCAGATGAAATCCTCCGCATCCTCCGTATTTCGGAGCTGAAGCTGTACGCGATCCAGCCTTGCTCTCACCATAAAGGTGTCCTTTAAAACAGGCTCACCCTTTGCCAGAAGCTTTGAAAAGCTGTCGGTATTCTGAGTGCAGTCCTTTGTGGCAGGCAGATAATCCGAGGAATTATCTATCAGATTCGGATTGTAGAAAGGATCGAAGCCCTTCGCCCAGGTGTGAGCGGCATAGAGCTTTTCCTTTTCTGCCAGAAGCCTGTGGTACTTTTCCTCGTTTCCTTCATCCATTCCGCGGGTCAGGGACTCATAGTGATAGAGCACCGCGCCGTTACACTGAACGCTTCTGTATCCGTGTTCAAAAAGCTTCATGCAAAAATCGATATCATTATATGCTACCTTCAGGTCCTCATTCAGTCCGCCGACTTCATGGAATTTATCCTTTGAAACCATGAGGCAGGCTCCTGTCACGGCCAGCATATCGTAATCAAGTTTGTTTCGCCCGAAATAGTGATTTATCGAATCCTCTAAGGCAAGTATTTTGTGGGAGGGACCCACTGCCATATTGGTGACGCCGGCGTGCTGGATCTTCTCCGTGTTTGCATAGAGAAGCTTTGCTCCCACAGCGCCCACCTCGGGATCCATAGCATAGTGCACCATGCGGCGAAGCCAGGTGGATTCAATGATCTCCGTGTCGTCATTTAAAAGAAGCAGCAGTTCGCCCGCAGTCTTTTCCGCACCCAGATTGTTCATATGGGAATAGTTAAAGGGCTGGGGATCGTAGATATATTTGAAATCAAATTCAGCCGAAAGAGCCTCGTACTCGGCCTTGTGAGCAGGACTGCTGCCATTGTCCACCACGATGATCTCGATCTTTGACCTGTCATAATCCGTCTTTTGAGTCAAAGAGGAAATGCAGGTACGAAGCACCTCCGGATGATCCTTTGTGGGGATGATGACGGAGACGGCAGGGTCTGATGTGGCTTTTGATGTAGAGTTCAGCCTCTCGATAGCCCTCTCGCAATCCTCCGCTGCAGACCCATTGATACGATGGCTTAAAATATGGGGAATGTGAAGGACTGATTTATAGTAATGTCTTGTGATAAGGTTCGGATCGAAAGCAGGCATGCGCTTCTGTTCTGAAGCCTGTGGAGATTTTAAAGCCTGTGGAAATCTTGAAGCCTGCTCGGTTTCATGGTCATCCTTGCACTCAAGCCCTTTGATGGCATTCCTTATGATCTCATAAAGCTTCTCGGGTGACACCGGATCACATTCCGAAAAATCGGGACAAACGGAGCTTAAAACATCTTTTCTGATGAGCACCATCTCACCGAAGTAATTAAACTGTTCCAAAAGTTCCGGAGAGAAATCGGGCTTGAAGAAGGGGTCTGACCGCTCGCATACTTCCTGTGAAGAAGCTTCAACGGAAGAAAGATTTCCACCGCTTGAGAGCACATCCTCATCACCGTAAATAATGACAGGAAAAGTTGAATCGATCACTTCCTCCAGACTCTCCCTCACTGCGGTCTTCCAACCGCGGGCGGGCCGTGTGTTTTCCGTTATGAGAAGCACATATTCATGATCACCAACGGTTATCTTGCCCTCTTCATCCCGTAAACTTCCTGCTCTCACCTCCCAGGGGTCATTCCTGAGCCAGTAGCCGTAGGGCTTTATCCAGTCCTCCAGCTCCCTGTCATACTTTTCCACACAATCCGCAAAAAAAGAATTCGAAGAAACCTTCTCACCCTTAGATGAGAGGTCCCTTCGAAAAAGCTTTATATATATTCTTGCCGCTTTTTCACGGCTGTCTTTAATGATCTTTTTGATACCCAAATTCAAAGTCCGCCTTTCAAAAGCTTTTCAGCGTGCCTTAGAACCCACCGAGTTTTCTCTTTATTTTTGTAGTAAGGCCCTTTTCTTCACCCTCAGGCAAAGCAGCGGCGATACTCTTAGGCAAGGCATTTATATCAAATACCGCTCTCATCTTTTTGCCTTCTCCGCACTTAACGCCCTTCAAACCAATGGTTATGTTGGGATCGGCAGTACCAAAGACAAATACGCTGCTTCCGATACGACTTCCGTTAGAGATCACCTTGCTGCCGGAGATTTCAAGGGGTGTGCCTTCAACAGACAGCTCCTTTATATTCACCACGCAGGAATAATCACAGGGGTCCAATCTAATGGAGCGAAGTTTATCTTTAAGTTCGATGGTAAAGCCTGCACCATCCCTGTCCGCAAAATATGAATTCTCCTCGGAAAAGCCGTTTCCGAAATCATAATAGACCTGAAGCTTTCCGGCTTGGGCTATGGCACCGCCGGTGCTTCCTGCACCGCTACCCGTCAGATCCACCACTTCATTTCCAATGTCTTCACGGATCTCTCCAAGGGACTTATGACCACCGGAAACCTTCTTTTGGAACTCAGCCTCTTCTCTCCTGATCCTCTCCGCATCATTTGCGGACAGGCCAAGCATCTGAAGGATCCCCAGTTCCTCGGATACGCGCCTTGCTTCATCCTCCAGCTCATAGCAGTAAGTTGCTCTGTAGGCCACTTCTTTTGAAGGCTTGTTTTCCTCCGTCACCCACTCATAGTCGATGACCGTCCATTTATCCCCATCCACGATCACGTTGGAGAATATGAGGTCCATGTCAGTCACAGGTTGAACACCGGGTTTAACGGCTCCCGTCTCTTCCGCTCCGTTCGTCTCTCCATAGGAGATCCTCTCATAGAATTCCTTTACCAGCGCCTTGAAGCCCTCGTGATCTTTCTTTGCAAGCTTTTCATCCAGAATCTCTTCCAATCGCTTTCCCTCCAGATAAGGAAAAGAAATCTCTTTTCCATTCTCGGATAAAGTGCAGGGACATATCATGAGCTTGCTGCCCTCATAGCGGCGGGATAAAAGTTTATAATTATCAGCGATTTTCACGATATGCTTTTTCGCATCTTCAGTCAGAGCTTTCTTTACCACTGTCCTGACAGCAGAACCACCGGTTATTCCCATGCGGACTTCCTTGATTTCCGTGGAAATGCACTTTTCAGGGTCCCTGTCGTTTGAATATCTGGTGTAAATGGTGTCGATATCCCTGCCCAGCACCAGCATATATGAATTCGAAAAGAGAGAGAATTCCCCTTCACGAATGATATTGTCAAAGGCTAATTTCTCGTTAAAAAGAAGGTACCTGTCACGGTCGAAATTCCTAAGATTATCCTTTAACTCGCCCTCTCCGGGCATACGCTTTTTCGAGAAAAGAGTGTTCATGAACTTATAGTCGGGATAAGGATAGTACATATGGCACTCACCCTTTGCAAAGCCCACCTTTTCCGCAATCTTTAAAAGTCCGTTTTCGGTAAAGGTTCTGGCAGGGCTTTTTCCGGGATAGTCTTCGATACCTTCGAAGAATTTACCCACATGATCTTCCTTGCATCCCGCGAAATACTTAAGTCCAAACTTATTTTCAATGGCGATCACGATCCTTCCGTGAGTGGCCAAATGCTTTTTTAGAATGCTCAGAAATGTCTCGTAGGGCTTGTCCCCGCCGATGTAGGCCTGCCCGTACTCAAACACCCCGATGAGGCAAATGTAGGAATAATCATTCGGAAGATCGGGTTCGATATCCTGGAAATTGCCAACATGAATGGTCACATTATCGCAGTTTTCATGGCGGTGCGCATTGATGAGGCTGCGCTGCCTTGACAGATCGACACAGTCCACGATTCCTGCCATTTTCGAGAGAGCACCTGTGATGGCGCCGCATCCGCTGCCCACCTCCAGCACCTTGTCGGACTTATCCATGGGAAGCCAGCTTACAATGTTTTCCCTGATGGGGGACAGATGGTACAAAAAAGGCCAATTGGGGTGCTTTTCTATAATGTCTGCATATTCTGCGGCAGTGAGGTCCGTTTGCTTATCTGCAGCGGCGCCCCCCGGAGTGGTGTCCTTTGCTGTGGTGCCCCCTGCCGTGGCGGAATTTGCCCTGTTTCCTGCCTGCTTCACCGCCTCCAGGATCTGTGCTTCCACATCTCCGTCACAGTAAAGGTCCTTGCCGGCATAATGCTTATAATCTAATTTTACTTTCCCGATCGTTTCGTTTTCCATAAATCCTGTTTATACTTTCTTTACTTCCACTTCGGAGAACATATCGTAGTAACCAACGGTGTCTTTATCGGAGACAACGGTTATATCAAGACAATCATAGAGCCTGTGATAGACCTCGAAATCCGCTCCGGAAAATCCCGTGCATCCAAGGGAGAGCAGATAGTTTCCGCCCTGGAGTGACATGATCTGAGTAAAGGATACCTCCATGGTGTCGCCCTTTTCACCGCAGCCGGTGTAGGCCTTTTCATACATGGAATTGGTTCCCGTGATCTCGGTACCGCGAACATCCTTAAAGGTCACCGCAAAGATAGGTCCCGGCACATGATCTTCAAATAAAACCGTCATGTGAACCGTGAATCTTGAGCCCTTGATGATAGTGGATGTCCTGCGGCCGCCCTCGTCCGTGATATAGGCATCCTTTATAAGCGCCTGGCGGGTTCCGTACTCCAGGGTGTCGGGATTCAGCATGGAATGCATAGTGGAATCACCGGCTCCGTTGCCGGAATCATTACCGGATCCATTAGAGCCGCTTCCGGAGCCTTCACCTGCATCTGAACCGTCCTCATCATAGAGACCCACCAGCACTCTCTTATACAGGTCTATCATTTCCTTGGGAGAGCCCTCTCCCAGCATATTTCCTTTATTCAACAGGTATACCCTGTCACAGTATTTCGCGATGCTGGAGAGATCATGGCTAACAAAGACAATGGTCTTTCCTTTTCGCTTGAATTCCTCAAACTTTGCATAGCACTTTGCCTGGAAGAAAACATCACCAACGGATAATGCCTCATCCACGATCAATATCTCGGGATCGATATTTATGGCAACCGCAAATGCAAGGCGGACAAACATACCGCTGGAGTAGGTCTTTACCGGCTGATATACATAATCTCCGATGTCCGCAAACTCTAAGATCTCCGGAAGTTTTTTTTCAATCTCCTCATCGGAAAAGCCCATCATGGTGGCGTTTAAATACACATTTTCAACGCCGGTGTATTCCATGTTGAAGCCCGCTCCCAGCTCCAGAAGCGCGGATATCCTGCCGTTTATCTCCACCTCTCCCGAGGTCTCAAAGAGGACACCGGTGATGATCTTCAGGATAGTTGATTTACCCGAACCATTGGTTCCTATGATACCGACAGTCTCTCCCTTTTTGATCTCCAGGTCCACACCCTTAAGCGCATAATTAAGCGCGGGCTTTCTCTTTCCCCGGAGAAGTCCGAAGGCATCAAAGAGCCTGTCCTTCGGCTTGTTATAGAGCTTATATACTTTTTTCACATCCGTTAAACGGATCGCAAAATCATTATTTTCCATAAATCATCCGATCTTTTGAATACTCTTAATTAGATCTTTAAATCTTTTTAAAAAAACGAATCAGCAAAAATTCACAGTATAATCGGAATTACAGCACATCCGAGAAATGCACTCTGAGTTTCTTAAATATGGCTGTTCCGGCCAACATCAAAAGCGCCGCAACCGCCCAGAAATAAAGGGTGTACCAGCCGTGTTCAAAGAACCAGGTCTTCCCGTAGATAGACTCTCTGTAACCGTTGATTATATAGACAAGAGGGTTGATCATCAGCACTTTTTTCACGGTCTCGTTTCCGAGGGATGACAGATCCCACATGATGGGAGTGCCCCACATGAGTATCTGCAGCAGTATGGTCACCAGCTGTGTCAGGTCTCTGAAGAACACGCAGACCGCACTGGTGGCATAGCTTATGGCCAATATCAGAACGAAAATGCACAGGCTGTAATACAACACCTGAATAGTATAAAAAGATGGGTAATAACCGTAGATCGACGCCATGACCAGCACGACCACGATAAAGAAAAGATGCGTAAATACCGCAGCAACCGCCCTGATTATTGGGAGTATGCTGATATTGAACACAACCTTTTTAACCAGATAATTGTACTCTATGAGGCCGTTTGTTCCCGTGGTAAGACCTTCGTTAAAGAAAAACCATGGCACTAAACCTGCTGTCAAAAAGAGTACAAAAGGAATGTCCGAACCGCTGGAACGCTGGCTCGGAAAGATAAGTCCGAATACAAGAAAATAAAGCACCACGGTAGTAAGTGGTTGTACCATACCCCAGACAACTCCAAGGTATGAACCGGCGTAGCGCTTTTTAAAATCATTTTTTGCGAGCTTCCAGATGAGCTTCCTGTTGCGGAAGCCCTCTGCGAAGATATTGAGCTTTTGGTTTTTATTGTTAGACATCAGCCAAGATCCTTTATTCCGCCCCATTTAGTATCTCTTTCGGACAGGTTTAAAACCATATCCGGTGCGATGGGCCAATCGATTCCGATCTCAGGATCATTGTATATAAGTCCGCCCTCGTCTCCGGGATGATAAAAGTCCGTACACTTATAGCAGAACTCCGCGTAATCACTTATTACCAGAAATCCGTGTGCAAAACCTTCCGGAATGTAGAACTGCTTGAAGTTGGTCTCCGAGAGGAGCTCCCCGTGCCACTGTCCGTAGGTTTTAGAACCCTTGCGAAGGTCCACTGCCACATCAAATACTTCGCCCTTAATGACGCGCACCAACTTTGCCTGAGGATGCTCTATCTGGAAGTGAAGTCCCCTGAGCACGCCTCTGGATGAAGCTGACTGATTGTCCTGTACAAAGACGCGGTCGATGCCTGCTTCCTTCATATCCCTTGCATTGTAGGTCTCAACGAAATATCCGCGCTTGTCTCCGTGTACCTCCGGCACGATGACCTTGAGACCCTCTATTCTAGTGTCTGTAACTGTAATTTTACCCATGATCACTCCTTGTAAATCTGTAACCGAAACCTGTCATGAAAACCTCGCCGCGGACACACGCCCGATTTCGGTCATAACGGTTTCAAAACTAATAATAATATATGTCCAAATCCACATTCCCCTCGATACCATCTACCTTGCCCTTCGAGGAATGCTGCCACATCGTGTAGTAGCCCTTGTACTGGGGGACGCTGACATATTCCGCATCCCAGATCTCAAACTGTTCAAGACGCGATGTATCAAGATTATTGTAGAGCCAGTTGCGGCTCGCGTAAATCCCGGCATTGTATCCGGCGTTTTTTGCGGTCCGGCAAAAAGCTTCGCAGACCAGTGTTCTTGTTGCAACATCGAGTCTGTCCGCGCGTCCGTTTCCGCCGGCTCCCTCCGTATCAATATAGATCGGAAGCTTAAGCTCATAGTCCGAAACCATCGATACAACAGCCGAAGCCTCCTCGACTGCCTCCGCCTCGTTTATTGCCTGGGTAAAGAAGTATACACCCACCTCAAGTCCCACGGCTGTAGCTCCCTTTATATTCTTCTCAAAATATGAATCCTGTACGAGCGCGCCCGTAACCGACCCGCGATATCCCGCGCGGATTATAACGAACTCTACTCCGGCAGCCTTTACCTTCTCCCAGTCAATATCTCTTTGATACGCCGACACATCGATACCGGCCTTCTGTCTCGTTCCGCCAAACTGCAGGCTGACCATCTCGGTCCTGTCCGCAGTCTCCTCCGCGGAAGCCTCGGCGGTATCCTCCGCCTCGGCATCTATCTCGTCTTCAGTCTTAATGAGCCTTGAAATATCGCTTATAACGATATACTCCACCCTCTCCTTGACACGGACGGTGGTTGAATTGACCGGAACCTTGTAATCCCCGAGGGGCATAAGGCGTACCTCATAGTTTCCGGGACTTAGCGCACCGACATAGATGATCCCATCCTTGTCGAGATCCTTATATTCGCTGCTCTCCCCCTTCTCGTCCGTCATACGGATATTGAAGGTCTCACCGGTTACAAGATCCCCCCTGTTATCTATAACCTGTACGCGGAGATCCTTTTCAACCGAAGTCGTAAGGATCGAGAGCCGTTTTGTTATATCCATAAGACCTTCGATAAAATCTTTATTCTCTTTATCAAAAAAGCTGCTGTCTTCAAGAAATGCGTTTAAGTCGTTCCCGATCTGACCGGAAAGCCTTGGAATCGCAGCCTCAGTCTCTGCGTTTTCGGTTGCCCCCCCATCGCTTCCTCCGGCAGTTTTACTCCCGGAGCTCCCGATTCCGAGGACGCTTTTGATCCCACCGTTTGAATATACAACAATAACAAGAAGCAGGACTATGACTGCAGCACTTCCCAATATCATCAGTCTTTTCAGCTTAGAGTCCATTAGCTACCTCTACAAGATATTTGCCGTACTCTGTCTTCATAAGAGGCTCGGCAAGCTTAAGAAGCTGATCCTTGTCGATAAAGCCCCTCTTGTACGCGATCTCTTCGATACAGGATACATAAAGTCCCTGGCGCTTCTGGATGGATGAAACAAAATCCGCAGCCGCAAGGAGCATGTCGTGGTTTCCGGTATCGAGCCACGCAAAGCCCCTTCCGAGAGTCTCTACGCTTAGCGTTCCCGCCTCAAGATATGTACTGTTTACAGTAGTTATCTCAATCTCACCCCGGGCGCTGGGCTTAACATTTGCCGCAATATCCACAACCTTGTTATCGTAGAAATAAAGCCCGGGCACGGCATAATTTGATTTCGGGTTTGCAGGCTTTTCCTCGATTGAAAGAGCCTTTCCGTTTTCATCAAACTCTACAACACCGTACTCTCTGGGGTCTCTTACATAATATCCGAAGATCGTTGCTCCGCCCTC
Source organism: Lachnospiraceae bacterium (assembly GCA_017479285.1). Taxonomy (GTDB): domain Bacteria; phylum Bacillota; class Clostridia; order Lachnospirales; family Lachnospiraceae; genus AC2028. The sequence continues at coordinate 21,052 of JAFVCL010000100.1, read as the reverse complement.
ATTCTCCACGCGGTGAGCGGCCTCCCTTAATACCTTTGAGAAGCTCTGGCCGTAGAAGATATTGTCTCCGAGAACAAGTGCCACAGCGTCACTTCCGATGAAATCCTTTCCTACAATAAAGGCATCCGCAAGTCCTCTGGGCTGTTCCTGCACAGCGTATGAAAACTTCATTCCAAGCTGGCTTCCGTCTCCGAACAGATCCTCAAAAACCGGAAGGTCGCGGGGCGTTGAGATAATAAGAACCTCTCTTATACCCGCGAGCATAAGGGTTGATAAGGGATAATAGATCATGGGCTTATCGTAAACCGGCATGATCTGCTTTGATATTGCTTTTGTTAAGGGGTAGAGGCGTGTGCCGCTTCCGCCCGCTAATATGATACCTTTCATGTTTCCTCCTTGTAAGTAAATGATACACGGATTGCTCCGTTTTCAACTCTCGCAATCCTTCAAACATGCGCAATCCGCAGATTTTTTTCAAAAATCGCTACTTGCTTATGTTTGTTCAGGTCGCTAAAAATAAAAAAATTCATTCTGCAAGCAGATTCATTTTTTTATTTTGCTCCCTTAGTATCATACATATCCTCATAGTACTTCTGATAATCGCCGCTGGTTACATTCTTCATCCAGTCCTCATGCTCAAAGAACCAGGCGATGGTCTTCTTAATGCCTTCCTTGAAATATGTCTCAGGCTCCCAGCCGATCTCGGACTTTATCTTGTCGGGTGCGATTGCGTAACGGCGGTCGTGCCCCTTTCTGTCCTCAACATATGTGATGAGGTCTTTATTTATATAAGCCTTTCTCGGATCGCCTTCGGGTAGCATCTCCTGTAAGGTTTCAAGGATTATGTTTATTATCTCGATATTCTGTTTCTCGTTGTGTCCTCCGATATTGTAAGTCTCAAAGAGCCTGCCCTTTTCCTGCACCATGTCGATAGCCTTCGCATGATCCTCCACATAGAGCCAGTCGCGGACATTCTTACCGTCGCCGTATACGGGAAGCTTCTTGCCCTGAAGCGCGTTGTTTATGATAAGGGGAATGAGCTTCTCGGGGAACTGGTAAGGTCCGTAGTTATTGGAACAGTTGGTTATGTTGGCAGGGAACCTGTAGGTATCCATGTAAGCCTTTACCAACATATCGGAGCTTGCCTTACTTGCGGAGTAAGGGCTGTGGGGATCGTAGGGCGTAGTCTCATAGAAGAATGCATTCTCGTCGTCGGGAAGGGAACCGTAAACCTCATCGGTTGATACATGAAGGAACTTCTTTCCCTCCTTGAAGCTTCCGTCCGGGTTCTCCCATGCCGCCTTCGCGCAATTAAGCATTACAGCGGTTCCGAGTACATTTGTCTGGACAAAGACCTCGGGATTCTTAATGCTTCTGTCCACATGGCTCTCTGCCGCAAAATGCACAACCCTGTCGATGTCGTTTTCTGCGAAGATTTTGCTGATAGCTTCCTTGTCGCAGATGTTTGCCTTTACGAAGGAGTAGTTTGCGCGGTTCTCGATATCTTTTAAGTTCTCAAGATTTCCCGCATAGGTAAGAGCATCGACATTTATAATGCGGATCTCATCACCATACTTCTTAAACATGTAATGAATGTAATTTGAACCGATAAAACCGGCTCCTCCTGTTACCAAATAAGTACGCATTTTGTTCTCCTTTTGAATTCTGTTTTGATTATTACATAAATAATTTAAAAATATGATCTGTTTAAATCAACATTTCCGCTAATTCCGTCAACCGAGCCTTTCTCCGTGTACTGCCACATCTGATAGCTTCCGGTATATCCACACTCAGCCGCGTAATGTGCAACCCATATCCTGTAGCCTCCGAGCTGACTTGCATCTATCTTTTCCGTGAGCCAGTTTTTATTCGCATAGATTCCCGCGCTGTAACCGGCATTTGCGATGGTCTGGCAGAAAGTACTGCAGACGGTTGTCCGGGTGGCTTTGTCGATCTTATCGCCCCTGCCGCCGCTCGCCTCCACATCTAAGAATACCGGGTATGAGAGACCGTAGCCGCTTATTCTGTCTATTACCATGGAAGCTTCCTCGACAGCCTCAACCTCATTGGTCGCCTGGGTTACAAAATAAACTCCGACTTTAAGTCCCGCCGCGACAGCTCCGGATATATTTGTCTTGAACATCGAATCATCGACAAGACTTCCTTTTGAGGAGCCTCTGTATCCGACACGGATTATGACAAAACCGATGCCTGCTGCCTTGACCTTATTCCAGTCTATCTTTCCGTTCCACTTCGAAACATCTATTCCAAGGGTTCCGTCCCCGGTGTTCGCATTCGCACTTCCACCGGAAGTAAGCACTCCGTTGTTATCGAAAGTATAACTTTTGCCCTGTATTGTCTGGGTTCCGGTAACAACTCTGCCATCAGATGTATAATAATATGTCGATCCGTTTATCGTCTGCCATCCGGTATAAACAGTTTTAAGTCTGTAAAACTTTGCCGCAGTTTCGTAGTCAGCCTTTTTAGCCTTTCGATATGAACTGCCGTCAAGGACATAAACCGCGGTCCCATCGTTAAACTTTAACTCGTCGGCACTGTCCCCCGTATTTCCTTCAGAGCCGTTTCCTTCGCCCTCTCCTTCGGAACCGCCGTCCTGGGAGTTTTCGTTATTATCCCCGCCGGTCACCGTAACTTCGACCGAGGCAACTACATCCGTCCTGTCCAGCATCGCAACGCTTATCGTCGCGCTTCCCGCGGATAAGCCGGTTATTGTCATTTTTCCGTCCCCTCTGATCATTGCGGTGGCAACGTTACTGTTTGAGCTGGAGGCTGAAACCTCGCTAAACTGAACTCCGGTTAAAGTAACCTGAACCTCCGTAACACTCCCCAAGCCAAGAGAAACCGAGCTGCTGTCAATGCTGATAGACGGCTGCATTTCCGGCTGGAGGTTTCCCGAGTCTTCGGAGCCTTCAGGGTTTTCGTTTTCCGTTTCGCTCGCAGTTCCTTCTGTACCTGCGGTTTCCGCGCCGGTTGCGGTGCCTTCCGGGCTTACGGTTTCCGCGCCGGTTGCGGTGCCTTCCGGGCTTACGGTTTCCGCGCCGGTTGCAAGCTTCTTAACATCGAGTTCCATAAAGCTTGCAATATATACGATCTGTGATTTATCAACTTCTTCGTACGTATCGGTCTTAGAACTTTCCACAAAAGTGACTGTATCGGTAACAACCGGAGCCGTTATGGTTTCGCTCGCACCTCCCGAATCCGCACCGTCTCTTGCGGTATCCTCGGTACCCTCATCTACCTGTGAGGAATCAAGAATCTCATCGGCTACATTCACCGCATTGTACGCGATCTCACCCTTTACCTCCGCAGTCTTGTCGCCCGGCATTTTATATCCGGAATATCTCTCATCGGAAATTGCGATCGCGTGTACCGAGTAGGAGCCTGCCGCAAGATCCGAATAATATATTATCCCATCCTTGTCGGAATCGCTCCAGATTTTCTTGTTTCCGTCCGGATACTTAACTTCGATCTCAAAGGGTATGTTGGCGATAAGCTTGCCCGTTCCGGCATTTACGAATTTAACCTTGAGATCTTTAAGAACCGACACCGCTTCAAGACTGACTTCTATGTCTTTTTCGTAGTCGTTTTCTTCATATCCAACGGTTATATCTTCTTCAGTTTTATCTTTTTCGGTTATATCCTCTGTAGGTTCGTCTATCTCTACCGGCACGGCGTATTCAGTAAGCTTTTTTTCATACGCTCTCTCTAATCCTTCGCCGCCGATAGTCTCTATATTTTCAAGTTCTATTCCGACATCTTCAAGCTGTGCGTTGAATACCACATCCTTCGAAGTGGCATCCTTAAAAGGATTCTTTTTCAGTACAAAGAACGCTCCTGCCGTAATAACAAGGAGGATCGCAATCGCAATTCCAAGACCGCCGACAATCTTCCCGAAGGCTCCGGAGCATTCCTCATCCTCGTATTCCTCTGCCAAATATCCGGCGTCTCCGGTCGGTTTCTTTGAGGCTTCGTTGTCTGAGTTCTTCGCCGGAACGCCCGCCCTGTCATTCGAGGGCTCATCCATCCACTCGCCGTAATCTTCTTCCGGGTCAGCGTACTCGACCTCTTCGGAGTCATAATACTCTAATTCCTCCGAGTCGTCATACTCTATTTCTTCTGAATCATCGTACTCTTCGTCTTCTTCGTACTCATCCTCGGCGCCGGCTGCCTCCTCTGCCTCGTCGTACTCGTCGTCTTCTTCGTACTCATCCTCGGCGCCGGCTACCTCCTCTGCCTCGTCATACTCGTCGTCTTCTTCGTACTCATCCTCAGCACCGGCTACCTCCTCTGCCTCGTCATACTCGTCGTCGTAATCGTCGAGTTCCTCTATATCTATGCTGTTGTCGTCAAAATCTTCCTTATGGAATTCCCTTCGACTCATAAATCTCTTTCCAAATCTTATATTTTAAACAATTTATTATAGCACACAAACACATCCCTAACAACTTTCAAGCTCCCGGATTTTAACGCCGCAGATTGCCGATCGGAACTAAAAACTAAACTCCCGAGCCGTCAAGGCATCCGGTAACTTCGCTGAAATGATAGAGCGCATCCCCTATCCGGATCCAGCCCTTTGCCATCATTCCGGTTATCGGATCATAGTAGTATATATTTCCCTCCTGGGAAGGATATACGCTGACTTCCTCATCTACAACTCTGTACCAGCCTTTTATCATCCTGCCATCGCTGTCATAGCGAACCCATTTGCCACCACCGTTTGTACTGTTATGCTTATTCATTGCTGCAAGAACCTGATCCTTCATTCCCCCGCTCATTGAAGCTATCTCTTCGCGTTTTTCGGAAGACCAGTTTTCCTCATCCTGATATACATAAGGCATCCAGACTTCCCTGTTGCAAGCCTTTGCCCCGGTGTAGATCGAATCAAGCCAATACCACGCGTCGCTCGCGGGATCATAGATTTCCCTTCCTCTTACATCGCCATTTTCACTCTTTACGCCCTTAGGATCGTAAAAAGTACCCTGTCTTATCCCATCTTCATACCAATAGCTTTTGTCTCCCCAGGTAAGCCATTTTAAATTCATATCATTCAAAATGTTTTCCGGGTCATTCGGATTAAAGTAAGCTTTATTTGCGGTGTAAAGCCTTCCGTTGTACGGACCTATGTAGATACTGTTCCACTCATTCTCCGTTCCCCTGTACGAAACCGCGAGGGTTGGTCCGTCTCCGTTAAACGCATAAGCTCCGATAGTCCTTATAGTGACCGGCAATGTAATCCCTGTGAGATTGCTGCAATTGTTGAAACTGTACTCCGAAATAATCGAAACGCCCTCCGGAATCACAACCTCAGTAAGATTTTTGCAATCCGAAAAAGCTCCGTACTCTATTGCCCTGAGCTTTTCAGGCAGAGTAAGATTCTTTATACCGCTGCCCTCAAAAGCATATTTGCTTATTATTGCCGTGTTTTCATCAACGCTGTAGGTTCCGCCTTTTTTCGCTGGAAACTGTATAAGTGTCGTGCCATCAGCTGAATACAATATTCCGCCTATCGATCTGAAGTTTTTGCTCCCGCTCTCCACGAGGATATCCGACAGTTTATTGCAGGCACTGAATGGACCATAGCCAATGGTTGTTACACCCTTTGATATCGTAACCGACTCAAGTCCCGTTCCGTAAAAGGCTCCGTCGCCGATCTCTCTTAAAGAATCCGGCATTGATACATACCTTAAGGTGTCAATTCCACTGAAGGCGCGGACTGCAATACTTGTTACTCCGTTTTCTATATAAACAGCTGAAACTCCGAGCGTCTTATCAAGCCACGGATATCCGTATTCTGCGCTCTTCCCATCCTTCATCGCACCGCTTCCGTAAATCGTAAGCCTGCCGGTATCCGAGACCTTCCAGTTAAGATTTCCCCATTTACCCCCGGCAACAACAGACGAAGCGGCACTGATATCGGCTCCCGATACCTCAAAAAGCAGAATAAAAGCCGCTACAACACATAACATTTTTTGAAAAAAACTGATTCTTTTCTCCATAAATGCCTCCGCTCAGCATCCAAATGATCAAAAGCTACCTGTTTCTCTCCGGAAAATCATATTTTATCTTATCGTGTACATCGATATCCTTGCCAAGCTGCACCTCGATAACCTGAAGCCTTGTCGATGCTATTATGCTGTGCTTTTCTCCGGGGCGGATCATGATAGCATCTCCCGGACCAACATCCCGAAACTTCCCATCAATAACCACCACACCGGTTCCCTCGATGATGTTCCAGCTCTCCGCACGGTGCTCGTGTGAATGATAGTTCATCCTTTTTCCGGGATTCAGGGTGACCTTGATCGTCATACTCTCATTCTCCACATCGATCACCTGATAACTGCCCCAGCTCTTTTCCGCGAACATTATGGGCTGATCAAATTTATCTACATAGGGCTTTATATAACTTGATTCATTCTTGTCAGAAACAAGGATTCCGTCCGGCGAAGCAGATATCACAGCATTCTTTAAGCCAAGCGCAAGCACAGGGACATCGAGACTGTTGATTATATGGACATTCTCACAGGTATCCGCAAGAACTCCGTTTCCGACAATGTTTTCATCCATTGCCTCGGTAAGAGTGTTCCAGGTCCCGAGATCCTTCCAAATTCCGGAAAAGCGAAGGACGCTTATGCTCTTTTCCTTCTCAACAACCGCATAATCAAAGCTTATCTTGGTAACTTTCTCATAATTTGCAAAGAAATCATCATAGCGCTTAAAATCGATCAGCTCATGCGCCCTGTCGATAACATATCCGAGCTTGTAGGCAAAAATACCTCCGTTCCAGAGTGCTCCCTTCGATATATAATCCCTTGCGGTCGCTTCGTCGGGCTTTTCCTTAAACTCCCTGACTCCGCTTACCTCATCCTTGGAATCCGGTATTATATATCCATACTTTTCGCTCGGGTAGGTCGGCTCCATTCCGAGGAGCGTAAGATTTGACTTTCCGGCTGCTGCAAGTTCTGAAAGTTTTGCCAGAGCTTTGAAATACTGACTGTCCACAAAGGGATCCACAGGGCACACAACCACAGGCTCATCAAGCCCCACCCTGCATACATCATGCAGATAAACCGACGCAAGGGCTATAGCGGGAAAAGTATCCCGTCTGCAAGGCTCGACGGAAATGCTTACATCCCGACCGATCTGGTTATATATCGTCGATATCTGGCTTCTTGAGGTGGCTACTGTTATGGTTGCCTCCGGATCCTCCTTCCGGATTCCCATATACATCCTCTGAAGCATCGATTCGTACTCTCCGTCGCCATCCGAATCCCTGAATATCTTTATAAACTGCTTACTCCTTATATCATTCGAAAGCGGCCAAAGACGCTTTCCAGATCCACCTGACAATAATATTATATTCATACCAAGCTCCTTTAATTAATTATGATCTGTTTTTTATAGAACAAAACCCAGATAAACCGCAACCTTCCCAAAACTACTCAATTAGATAATTATACAATAATCGCAGTTTGGACACAACTTAATTAAGTTTTCTTAAGGTTATAATACCGGCAGTTTCACGCATCAGCCAAAAAGCCAAGATAGTGCAATAATATGCCAATATAGTGAATTAACCATTTAAATAATAACTGATACAATTAACTGAAATCATAAATAAAACCGATATATGCAGTATCTTCCTCAAAACAAAAATGTACATAACCGATTGATATAGAAGCAAATAACAATGTGTAAAACAGGAGAAAAACATGAAAAAAGCACTTATCACCGGCGTAACCGGTCAGGACGGATCCTATCTGTCCGAATTTCTCATTGAAAAAGGATATGATGTCCACGGTATCATCCGCAGATCCTCGGTAGACTACCGCGAGCGAATCGCGCACTTAGAGGGAAATCCCGGATTTCACCTTCACTACGGCGACTTAAGTGACACCAGTTCCCTTGTAAAGGTCATAGGCCAGGTCCGTCCCGACGAGATCTACAATCTCGCGGCTCAGAGCCATGTACAGGTAAGCTTCGACTCTCCGGAGTTTACCGCAGACATCGACGCAACCGGCGTACTTAGAGTTCTTGAAGCAGTCCGCATCACCGGACTTGCGGGAACCTGCCGTATCTACCAGGCTTCCACTTCCGAGCTCTATGGTAAGGTTGAGGAAGTTCCCCAAAATGAGAACACCCCCTTCCACCCATACTCCCCCTACGCCGTCGCAAAACAGTACGGCTTCTGGATAACCAAAGAATACCGCGAAGCCTACAATATGTTCTGCTGCTCCGGAATTCTTTTCAACCATGAGTCTGAGCGCAGAGGAGAAACCTTTGTTACAAGAAAGATCACTCTTGCTGCCGCACGAATCGCACAGGGAAAGCAGGATAAGCTCTACCTCGGAAACCTCAGCAGCCTCCGCGACTGGGGATACGCAAAGGATTATGTTGAATGTATGTGGCTCATCCTCCAGAATGACAAGCCCGAGGACTTTGTCATCGCTACCGGTATCCAGCACTCAGTCCGTGAGTTTGCAACCCTTGCCTTCCATCACGCAGGGATCGAGCTCGAGTGGAAAGGGACAGAAATGGATGAGAAGGGTATTGACAAGTCAACCGGAAAGGTGCTGGTTGAAGTCAGCCCCGATTTCTACCGCCCGACAGATGTAGTAAACCTCTGGGGAGACCCGACCAAGGCCAAAAAAGAGCTTGGCTGGAATCCCACAAAGACTTCGTTTGAAGAACTGGTAAAGCTTATGGTAGAACACGATATGAAGAAGGTTGCTGTAGAGCGTGCCGAAGAGCATATAAAGACAAACCTTGCGGAATACCTTGAGAAAGGTGTGATAAAGTAATGAGTACTGTTGAAAATGCGAAAAGTGAAAGCTCCGAAATAAATGAAAACGCAACAAATGAAACAAAGGAGAAATCCAAAAAGAATTCCCCCATGCCCAGGGACGCAAAAATCTATGTCGCAGGTCACAGAGGAATGGTTGGCAGCGCAATTGTCCGCGAACTTGAGCGACAGGGCTACCATAATCTCGTCCTTAGAACCCACAAGGAACTTGACCTTACGAGACAGGAGCAGGTTGAAAAATTCTTTGAGACTGAACGTCCCGAGTATGTATTTCTTGCAGCCGCAAAGGTTGGCGGTATCATGGGAAACGCCACTGCAAAAGCCGATTTCATGTACGAAAACATGATCCTTGAGATGAATGTAATACACAGCGCATGGAAAAACGGATGCAAAAAACTGGAATTTCTTGGAAGCAGCTGTATCTACCCCCGCATGGCTCCCCAGCCCATGCCCGAGTCCTGCCTCCTTACTTCATCCCTCGAGCAGACGAATGAAGCGTATGCCCTTGCAAAGATCAGCGGACTTAAATACTGCGAATATCTAAACGGTCAGTATGGCACGGATTATATCTCCGTAATGCCCACTAATCTCTATGGACCGAATGACAATTACCATCCCGAGCATTCACACGTACTCCCGGCGCTGATACGCCGCTTCCACGAGGCAAAAGAGGCAAATCTCCCTTCCGTAACCTGCTGGGGAGATGGCAGTCCTTTAAGAGAATTCCTCTATGTGGATGACCTGGCAAATCTTTGCGTATTTCTTATGAACAATTACAGCGGGGATGAGACCGTAAACGCCGGAACCGGCAAAGAACTCACTATCAAAGAGCTCACAGAACTGGTGGCCCGAATAATAGGCTACACCGGAAAAATAGAATGGGATCCCACAAAGCCAAACGGAACACCCAGAAAACTTCTTGACGTAAGCAAGGCAACAAAGCTTGGCTGGACATACAAGACTGAGTTGGAGGATGGTGTAAGACTTTCGTATGAGGACTTCCTCCACAACCCTATGCGGGCAGAGAGATAAGAACTCACCCGGCATCACTTTGCCGAAATAAAAAGGGAGCGGAGGTAACTTTTCAGCATTACCACTGCTCCCTGTATTTTCTCGGTCCTACGCCCTCTATTTCTTTAAAAATACGGCTAAAATACGCCGGATTTCCAATCCCAACCTCTGCGCCGATCTCCTCCACAGTTTTGTTTGTAAAACGAAGAAGCTGCTTTGCCTTTGTAATACGCAGGTTATTAATATATGCCGTTATAGTCTGACCATATTCTGCACGGAAAGACTTTGCCAGATAATATTTATCTATGAAGTATATCCGGCTAAGATCGTCCAGAATAATACGCTCACGGTAGTTGGTATCAAGATATTCCTTAACCACTCTGACCGACGCCCGCTTCGGAGCCTTTCTCCTCTCCTCGGGGTGCCAGGACTTTTCCATAATGCACAGGATCAAACCGGATAAAAGCTCGTTGATCTTCATATCCCGCATATAATCCGAAGAACCGGCAGCAAACATGAGAGAGGTCCAAAGCGACGTTATCCTGTCAAATTCGCTTGAATCTCCGGGAGTACCTTTTTCCACCCCGAATGTAGAATCTTCGCCGTTTTGTCCCTCACTTTGAGCTTCCTCATTTACCGATATCTGCGGTTCCTCTCCAACCTTCTTCATAAAAAATACCGGCTGTCCCCCTCGCTCGATGTACTTTCCATACACCGATGCCATGGACGGACCGTTAAAATGAACCCACCGCAGGGACCAGAGATCGTCCGGATTCGTGGTATGAGAATATGGCAATTCACAGTCAATAAACACGCATGAGCCGGGGTGCAGATCGTATTTACGTCCATTATATTCCAGTTTTCCGGAGCCGGACACCACAGTAAAAAAGAGGTACGAGCTAAGACCTGACCTCTGTGAAGTATGAGGACTCAGGGCAGAAAGCGACCCTATCTCCTGCAGATGGAGAAGGGCCGACCTTGCAAATGCCGAGGGCGTATATAAAATTCTTTCAGAAGAAACCACAGCCGGTTGATCGCTGATAAAGAGCTCATTCATAATATATTTGTTTTCTGACTCCGTCACAGGGGGCCACCCCGCAGGTCGCTTACAGGCGTTCGCCGGTTCTTTCGTCAAAGTGGTAGGTAACTCCGTCTATGGTTATCTCGCCCTTTGCCATGAGGCCGGTCTTGTGGTCGTAATAGTAGACCTTTCCGGCCTGGTCGGGATAAAGGTCTGCAAGATCGCCCTCTATGGTAACCCAGCCCTTAAGCATGGAACCATTCTTGTCGTAGCGTACCCATTTGCCCTTCTTTTCCTTCATGAACTGATATACGAGGTCTCTCATGCCTTCATCGGCTTCATTGGCAACCTCGCGCATTTTTGCATCATCCCATCCTGCTTCATCCTGGTAGATATAAGGGATCCATACTTCCTTGCCGATAGCCTTTGCTCCGTCGTAGCAGGAATCCAGCCAGTACCATCCGTCACTCTTTGAGTCATATATCTCACGTCCGCGGATCGTAGCCACATGAGTCTCGGGATCCTCTCCCAGAACACCGTTCGGATCGTAATAGGTTCCCTGCTTGATACCGCTCTCATACCAGTAGGACTTTCCGTTAACGGGATTCCATGAGCAATCTTCCTGATCCTTCTTTATCATCTCGCTGCCGGAATTGTCCACATAACCATCGGGTACATACTTGTCATCAAGCCCGTACTCGGCGTAGGGATTGTCATTCTTGTTTTCGGACTCACCCTTCTCTGCGATTATCTTGAAATCCGCGGTAACGCTGCACTCATAAAGATCGGCATCCGGGAACAGTGCCATAACGGTGTATTCTCCTGCCTCTGTCGGCACCTTTGCGGAATAATACTTGTCATCGGTTCCCTTCTTCTTGTAAAAGAAAGTGGGGTCTCCGGGGTTCGTACTGCTGCTTGCCGAAGGAGAAACATTTGTGCCTTCATTCACATCCGATACAGTGATATTTCCCGTTCCCTTTGCTCTTTTTACAGTAAGGATCGCCGAAGCCGATCCCTCCTCATACCGCTCCGTCTCCCTTGTAATTACGCTTACTGTATATTTTCCTGCTTTGAAGACTTCTGCCATGCAGCCTACAAGATTCAGAGAAACATCATCATCTGCACTGTAGGACTTCACCTCCAGTCCCTCGGGGAGCTTGAACATATCCGATATATCGATCATTAATCCGTCATAGACTGCAGTCTTGTTTACGGTTTCGATCTTTACTCTTTCCTTAGTCGGGAAAGCAACCATGGTCTTTCCGGCCATAAGCTTTGTCGCTTCACCATATTCCTCATTTCCAATGGTGTCACCGGTCTTCATGAACATATACTTCGCAAGGTCAATTTTATCTACATTTCCCCAGCTGTTTGGAAGGATAAATTCCTCAAGCTTATCGTTACCTCCAAACATAGAGATAACTGTTTCTTCGGACTCCGTATCTTCTGCTATTTCCGTCAGCTCCCATTTTGAAAGATCCAGTGCCTCCAGATTTTCACACTCAGAGAACATAAACTGTACGCCACCTGTCGAAGATATGGCTGACATCTTAAAGTTCTCACCCATGATGATCGTTTTCAGATTAGTACATCTGTAAAACATGCAGCCTGCGGATATCACCTTTGCTGTATTAAAACTACTGAGGTCAAGCTTTTCAAGGCTCCTGCAATCGGCAAACATCTTATCCATATATTCGACATTTCTTGTATCAAAGCCGCTCACGTCAATGCTTTTAAGGGCATAGCACTCATTAAACATGCACATCATGTCGGTAACGTTACCTGTCTTAAAATTGTTACCCAACTTAAGATCCGTAAGCTTATGACACCCCTGGAAAGCCATATGCATGGAGGTAACGTTTTCCGTGTTTAATCCGCTGATATCTGCTTTCTCAAGTTCCTCACAGCCATTGAACAGCCAGGACATATCGTTGAAGTACTCACCGGTTACGGCTTTTGAAAGATCGACCTTTTTAAGTTTTTTAAATCCGTCAAATAAAGATTCTCCTCTGTCAACGATAACCCCTTCGCCTACGGAGAAGGATTCGATCCTCTCCCTCACTTCCGGATTCCAGATAAAGAAATCATTACACAGGCAGACTCTATACTCCACCCCTTCTATTGTGGCTGTAGAAGGGACGTTTATCGTAGTATCCTCACCTATGTAATCCCAGAGCATAATAATATGCTCATCCGTATCCAGAATATATTTAAAACCTTCCCATATAGGCTCCTCCTCAGCGTACGCCTTAACATTCCGCGCATTAAACATAAAGATGCCTAACAAAACCGCTGCCAGTGCTCCCATTATCCTGAGCGCCGCGGATTTAGACTGCCCGATCTTACAACTTTGTTTTTCTCTCATTTTCTTCTCCGCCTTTCTGCTACACAAAATATAAGTTTGATCCCAAACCGTGTCCGGCTTTAGCACGTCCGGTCTTAAACACGTTCGGTTCACCCCCGCTCCCGGTCAGGTTATCCGATTGATGTAATAAAAAGGAGCATCGATCAACGATACCCCTTAATAGTAACAAGATTCAGTTTATTTTTCAAGGTTTTGGTATAACAGCCCAACACCGACAGTGCGTAAGAGCAGGTTTTCATATGATCTGTGCATGTTTTTTCTCCAGTGCGAAATCATCGGCAAGCGAAAAAATGTATGTCAGCATTTCAATGTACATACTGTAAAAAACACTTAACGAAACAATTTATTATAACGATGAGCTTCAATTTTCATTTTCTCAAAATAGTATTACACTCTTGTAGTTCAGTTAGTAAATTTGCCCCCATTCTCCAGGCTCCTGTACCAAAGTATCCGTCAGCGCCACTACCTCCATACAAATAACTATACATTTGACCAGAATTATAAGTAACTAACACTTTATTTTCCACCAATTGAATTACTCCAGAATATGAATATCTCAAGTACGCTTTGGGATCCTCATATATATATTCCCTGTGATCTATCTCATAATGGCTACAAAGATCCGAATCTAAGTATGTCTTCATGTCTATTGATATACTTATTTTTCTATCGTCAACATCTATATCATTAATCCATTTCCATGACATTATACCGTTTTTTACGCTTTCAACAAATATTGTAAACTTATCTCCCCATGAATCAAATCCACTATAGGTACACCCTATATAATTCTGTATGAAAATATCATTTGAAGAAGATCGTTTCGCCCGTGGATCTCTATACATATTATCATATACACTATTTTGACAAAGTACCCCATAAGAACCATTTTGATATCTATCCTGATATCTGGCGGGAATATTCCCGTTGCCTTCAGCGTTTACCAGCGAAATATCATAAATATCGTTCCAGACGCGAATACTCTTCAAGCGTTCCAGGTATTTGTACTCTTCATTACCCTCGCAGATAATACATATCTTATGCTTATCTGATATTTCAGGAAGTCTATTTGCCATCTGAATTTTCCTCCTTAGCACCTCCTTTAATGCTCAGCAGAGAATTGATAAGTTCAGGATCCGGCAATGCCGCAAAGGCTCCTTTTCGATATTTTTCTATAATGTCTGATGTATCCCTAACACCGTCTTCGGCCGTAAAATCAGCTAAGGAATATACATATACCCCTTTCTCATCTTTATCAACAAACCATATCTGCTCTTTTCTGAATAATCTCTTACAGTCCATAAGGTTTATATCGTGCACAGTAAAAATCATTTGCGCATCGGTATTGAGTTCATTATTAAACATTGCCACGGTGGCTCTTGTGAGTTTGAAATGTATACTACTATCCAATTCGTCAACGACCAGTATTCTACCCTGTTCAAGGGCTTCTATGACATAACTTGCCAAAGCAGCTATTTTTTTCGTCCCCGTAGAATCAAAGAGCATACTGGGAACCTGAACCCCCCTGTATGTAGATACCAACCTGATTTGATCCATGATTTTGTCAGGTATATCTAACACCTTTTCTTCCGGTTTTTCATTTTCAGTATTGTCTCGTAGCTTTATATTCCCCATATCAACATATTCGAAATTATCCATGTAAAGGTCAGCGTTCTTTATAAAATCAACTACCTTTTCCTGAAGCTGATTCTTATTTTTCATAAGATTAATGGTATGTTCCATAGGAATATTGTTCATGTTGATAATGTCTATCTTTTCAGCAAATCCCACGAGTATCTGCTTCATATCATTAAGAGCGCAGAATTTACTGGAATCCACCAGATGGAATATAACATTATTCTTTGCTACTACAGGCATCATCAATAAAAGATCCGTATCGATGCAACTAAAATCTTCCTTCAGGGTATCCCTTTTGAGCCAGCAAACTGTCTTTTCATTATTGTATTGATCTTTAATAACTTCTGCAAACTCTTCGTATATATACTCTTCCTTATTTGAGTCATAATTAAAATCATATACAAACTCTCTGCCATCATACAAAAAGGTGATTCCGAGTTCACATATATTACTGCCGGTAAAAATATTGGACATAAGACCACTTTTCTTATTTAGCAAAACTCCCTTAATTGCTTTTATGCATCTTATAAGGCATGTTTTTCCCGCATTATTAGGGCCATATATTCCGGCGGTCTTCAGCACATTAAAACCATTATCTCTATGTACATTTGAACCAAATTTCTTATTTCTCATGTCTGCCTTCATTGAAAAAGCAACAGCTTCATCAAATGCAAAACAGTTTTTTGCTCTCACTTCAATTATCACGAGTGCTTCCTCCGTATACCATATAATAATGGAATGCTATTACTATATCCCTACTATAATTGTTATTATATCACGATATATTTTTTATGCAATATTTTTACATAAAATATATTTAATTGCAATCCTTGATATTAACTAATATGCATATATTATTCTGATGCTCAAATAAAAGCCCATAAATCAAAAAGACCCAATGTGGTCCGCATCGTTGAGAGGCGTGTTGGGTTCTGTTAATTCTGATTGTTGTTTAGTGCATAATAAAAAACATGGCATCTAAGCCTCCTCATTGAAACTCGAATCGAAAGTACGAACAATATCACAATCTGTTTTAATGTTTTACTCTATCCGTTCCAAAATCTTTAGCTACTATCTCACTCGAAAGATTTTTAATATATGCCTCTATATCTAACATGCATGTAAAAATCGCAGATCTCAATGCACTGTCAAAAGTAAATAAAGAGTATATCTGTTCAAAAGTTACTCCGTCACGATATCGTTTCTTCCCATCGGCATCAATATAAACATACGCGTCGCGATAAGATTTTACCACTGAAGAATAACCATAAGTTTTTAATACAAATTCAGCCAAGGAAACATCATTTATAATAAGCCCTTGAAACCGCATCTTATTAATCTGATCTTCTATAGTTGAATAAGAAATAGAATTTACACTCATATGTGTCCCCCTCATATAAACAAAAAGAGCTCGAAGTAACAACTCCGAGGCTCTTAATGTGACCGGAACGCCAGTCATTTGCTAAGTAATTACAATATAGTGCATAAATGAGCCCTTGTCAAATTAAAAAAACTTAAAGAGCCTAACAAAACATCTTTCGTATTTCCTACATGCCGCCTGCAATTCGTATTTATCGGTTACGGAATCTCCACGTATTCTGATTTAATAACAAAGTATCCCATCCAGAGAATATAATCAACCAGTTCCGGCTTTTCTTGTCTTTCCTTCCATCGGAAGTATTCCCACGCACATGTAGCATCTATTGCGAATTCCGGATTCATCTTTCCGAAAGCAGCATCATTAAAAGTGTTATCAATTTCCTCCCGAATTATCTTTTCATAGAAATCCCAGGGCACATCGTTCTTTTCTAATTCGCGTTTAACTGCTTGAAGATATTTTTCTTTATCATTATTGGTAAGATTTTTAATACGTTTCTGCATATTCCTCGTTTTATAGAATTTCAATATCACCATACTCGCTGAATAGTATTGACTCAATAGTTTCTTTTATATACTTTTCACCATTATATAACGGGATGATAACACTTAGCATATTATCCTTTTTCCTATTCAGCTACTCACTTAATACCTTCAGGGCATATGAGCAGGTGGCACCTATCTTAACCTTCGCCCGTTCAGCAGATTCGATCACCTTGTAAACAAGTCTCTTGGCGATGCCCTTGCCTTCGAACTCCTGCTTAACAGCGGTGTGAACTATCGTCCACCCATCGCCATCCACAGTAAATACGCATTCACCGATCTGCTTATCTCCGGCGTAGGCCACACTTCTATGCCCGGTCTCATCAAACCTAACATCCACATCATGCTTATACACGCAGGTCAATGCTCCTGACGGACAGGTGGAAACCGTCTGCCATATCTCCGGGTTATCAGCCAGGCTCATATCGATCCAAGGCTTCCTATTGATATCAAAGGTCCTGGGGCTCCCGGTGACACACCTCTTGGCATGATAGCACTTCACCGAATTCCAAAAGATTACTATATCATTGTTCTCATACAATCTGTGCATGTCATCACCTTATATAGATATCATATCTTATTATGCTTTCTTTTCTTAGCCTTCATTTCTCGTCTGTATTCATCGGCTATATAATCAGGTCCATTCATCCACATATCCGTCGATTCATCAAAAAGCATCTTACCTGTTTCTGATCTGATAAATCTTGAAAAAGCTTTTGTTCTGGATATTTTCTTCTCTCTTGCAATATTGATTGATGCCATAGCTGCAAGCAATTCCATCGTATACTCGTATTTACTCATAAACACATACCTCTACACGATTCTGTACACATCCGCTTTTACAAATCTGATAGCGTTTAGTGCCTTAACTGTTCTAAAGCATATTTGGTCTGTTAATTTTTCAGGCATAAGAAGACTTATCGCAGTAGAATCCGCACGTTCTGTTCCAACCGGTCCGTATAGTCCATTTATATATGCTGTAATAACCTGATTTGTGTTGTCGTTTGCAATTTTCCCTGTAATTATATCATAATCTCCCCACTTGCTGATTTCTTGTGGGAACAGTGCTTTCCTTCTGTGTGCTGCCACACAATGAAGCCATTCTACATCCGCATCGGCAAATTCATGAATCCTCAGATCTTTTCCGAATGAAAGCACAAACTCTGACACAAAACCTTTTTTAGAATCCTCTACCCGGATACCATTCTTTATAGCCTTCCCCACTGAAGACCTAACAAATCTTTGGGCCTGTTTAATGTCTGTTGTCAGATAAAAGCCTTTTCCAAAATCTTTACCGTCCGCGCACTTGTCTAAATCCGGCTTTGACACCTCTATGTAACTACCGTGGTATAGTTTTAAATCATTTTGTAGTGTCATTTATAACCTTCCTGTTTTCAATATAGGATTCTATATCTTGAAGATTTGCCTCATCACCCTGAACATGATATTCTTCATAACAGGTTTCAATGTAGGAATTTATACTATATTTCTTAAAAATCCTGTCACATTCCTCGGGAGTAAGATTCCATTTCAGCTGCGCCAACCGAAATAGTCTAACCTGCAGCATAAATATATCATCTATTCTACCAGTATTATTCATACCATCACCTATAATATAAAAAAATCCGCAATCAATGCATATGGCTAATCAAAAACATTATACATTAATTGCGGTTTTCTAACAATCCCGGAAGGCACCTCGCACCTAGCCTTCATTTTCCAAATACTCCTCCCTAAGTTCATCAATCTGCTCAAAAGGGAATCTCTCTGCACACCCATCCGGAATACTCTCCAACTCTGCTACAAACTCCTTGACCAGATTAATTGCTTCTATACTGTGTTTCCCTTCTTTGGGCATATGTCTGACAAACCAGATCTGATCATAAACTTCTATCTGAGATATGAGCATGCTCACATCACTTGAAAAATCCAGCTCGTTGTCCTCATTAGCCTCTTCGTAATGACCGATCAATAAACGCAACCTACGCATAATAGCATCCCGATTAATATCAAGCGGAATATATACCCTTACATTATCTTCCTTGTCCTCAGGCTCTTTAACTCTTTCAGCATAGTCAAACATATACTTATCAATCAGCCAAGGCTCATTAATAAATAACGGATTCTTATCTCTTGGGATAGGATACGGATCTAAATTATGATGTTCCATTTAAATGTTCCTCCTCATATTTGCAGCCAGGATATTTATTATACATTAATTGCAGTTTTCTAACAATCCATGATAAATGCGACTTACTACCGTGACTTTCTACGTGCAACCAGCCCAAAGCTCAAGTAAAAAACTTCCGTCAACACCAGAAATATCAAAACAAACCAATTAATCTCCTCAGTCCACTTAAGAGCAACTGTAAAACCTGACAATAATATAAGAATAACAGGATAGATAAACGAAAAGGATGTCACCCCTTTATCATAGAATACCAAAAGAAGCTTTCCAAAAACCGGAACCAGGACAATTACCGCGCAGAATTCAACCACATAAAACACTGCCATAATCGGCATTGACTGATGTGAAATATAGCTTACCGGAACCGCCATTGCTAAAAGCGTAAGATATATAATAGATACGATTGAAGCAAAACGCAATGCAGAAGATCTTCTATTCCTGCAGCACTCTATAGTCCTCACGACCATAGATGCTATCAAAAAGCCATACGCCACAAACTGCATAGGAGCAAAGGTAAACCCCGTATGCATCATACCACCAAAGAGAATGGCCATTGCAGCGATCACAATTCTCCTATAATTCTCAGAAAAAGCATACTCCCTAGATGATAAGATTGAAATAAGCATCCCCGGGATAACCCTAATCATCAGCGCAGTACCGGCCAAAAGGCTTACCGCAGTAACTCCATACGCAAAGTAATTGAAGATGTTGCCTGAAACCAGAGCATACTCTCCACCACTCTTAACGCTGAGGATCACAGCTAATAACCGTTCTACAAAAAGAATTATAAAATACAGCACCAGAAATATTAGTTTAAGTTTAAAAAAAAGTGTTTTTCTGCTCATAATAGCCTATATACCGTGCTTTAGCTCTTTAGACATAATACACAATTAACAATCACATCTAGAACCTGCGAATTACTTTCCATATCATCTTTCAAGTATTCTATCACCTTGCCTAGAAATAGTGTCGGTCCACCATCTAGGTGCTTTTTCGATTCGAAATAGAATTGATCTATAGGAATATCATCTTTTTTATAGTGTTGAGTAATCTTGTGCATACAATATAGAAAAATACGATCAAAGAAAGAATTATCCGAATGATATTCTTTAAATCCACTTTTTAGTGACGCTTCAAAGACATCATCAAGGCCCCCTGCATTAGACAAATAGTATCTGTCATCAATAATAGATTTGTATGTATACCCACTTTTGTCAAATCTTCTATACTTATATAGTTTTCGAGGGACACAATCAAAATGCTTTTTATGAGCGTTCACAAATCCCTTCAGCATTTTAATACTTGGATTATTATGTAGTTCTTCGCAAACTGCTATTTCAGAAAACTCAATTAAGAATTCTTTTTTTCTTCTTCCGAAAGACTCATTTACCGTAATACACTCCAATCACCAACCTCTTAATCTGTCCATGTCCCTTCTACTGCATATCATAATAAAAGGAATGCATGTATTATTTCAAAACCGCCAATGTAATATCCCATGAGTTTGCTTCTGGAAAAACTTCTAAGAAACCATCAACTACCATTTCTGCTTTCTCACTCAAGCTATTACCATCAACATAATACACCTCTCTTCTAATTCCATCTAATGCATTCAGTGCAACCAGATCATTAATGGGAAACTGCTTTGCCTCAACATATACTCTCATACTAAAAACGCTCCTTTCAGTTGCTAGGCATCATCTGCCTCTATCAGTTGCATTATGAGCGTATCACATCAATACTGTTGAATGTCACCCAAACATTCATTTATATTTTAACCAAAAATCCAATGACAAATCTGTGCAAAATTGACATTTGTTAGCATAGGTGTACAGCCTCCCCAGCTGATTATTCCATAGAATGTCTCTGTGCCATCACCATCCAAGCTTTTTCTTCCCATTCTAATTGCTTAAAGCCCGTTTTTTGCTGAACTTCCTCCTGAAAAGCAAGGTATTCACAGTATTTATCACACCTGCTCCATAATTCCCTTAACCACAAATCCCCCCATACCACAAAACCTGCCGCCACAAACGTTCAGTTCATAACGACAGGTTTCATTTTACCTCTGGGGGTGAATAATAAAGTTTC
>JAFVCL010000099.1 GCA_017479285.1 Lachnospiraceae bacterium | reverse complement strand
GAAGTGCTTTTCTCAGCTTGAAGTCTGTCTAATGTTTCGCAATCATACTTGTTTACCTGATTGCCATTTACCAATTCGGATAAATCTTTACTGATATCTGCGAGCCGTACCTTAAGCATTTCGTATGCGCCGTCAAAATCTTCCGCTTCGACATCCTTAAACGAAACAAACAACACCGGATACTGATTCATCCACTCCTTGCAGAAATCACTGTGCCCTGTTATAGCAAGCCCCTCAAATATACTCCCGCTATCCTTTCGTATACTGAAGAAATTTTCCATCATACTCATCATGAGCGTTTTTCCAAACCTGCGTGGTCTGGTAAATAGTGTAACCTTATTATCCGTATCGTTAACTAGTTCATAAATCAGTTCCGTCTTATCAACATAGTAATTTCCAGATTCTCTTAGTTCTTCAAAATCAGATTTTCCTACACCAACTTTAAAATCCATATAACAAACTCCTCCCGAAGAATCCTTCTATCTCTCGTCTCCTTTGATACACATTATATCATTAATGGAATATCATATAATCTACTTTAACACAGCTATCGTTCTCGTACATCCTTCACTTAAAGTAAAGGATTTGCTCCATCCAATCTTCTTAAGGTCTTCATCATTTAACAGCTGCTGCTTTATCGGGCTTTGTTGCTTTGTCTCCAGCTCATCAGGTAACTCAAATCTTACCTCTGTCCCTGCTGCCCGGGCTATTATCCCTGCCAATTCCGCTATGGTTATCTCACAATCCCGCGATGCAATGTCTATTGCCTTGCCGGACTCCCCGGATGTCAGCACACTCAGTATTGCAGATGCACTGTCTGCAGCATAAAGATAGGATCTTAATTGCTCGCCTTTGCTTTTAAGGATGATATTCTCTGATCTTAAAGCGTTTCTGAAAAACTGTGCCGTCACCCGGTTATCCTTTTCGGACATACCGGGACCGAAGGTATGGCATAATCTTACGGCCACAGCATCTACACCGTATTTATCTTTATAGGAAGCACACAGATTTTCACCCGCTTGCTTGCTTAAAGGGTAACATGCTCTCGGAGTCATTGGATCTATGTTTCCATATACCTCTCCGGAGGAAACATATAAAAGTCGTTCTTTGCAATGTCCGACTGCGTAATCGAGCATCCGCCTCGTTCCATTGATGCTTTCTGTCAATATCCCTATCGGATTTTCAACAAAAGCCGCCGGATGCCCATATCCCGCGGCGTAAATTATGTAATCAAAATCTTCGTTAAATAATATTTCCTTAGTAAGATCATACTCCAAAGAAACTGATTCCGAAAACCTTTCGGAAAGCTTTGCAGTATTTCTTCCTGCAACAAAAGTTTGTGATCCGGCAGCTGTGAGGACATCCGTTATAAATGATCCAATCAGTCCTCCTGCTCCTGTCACCAGCACTTTCTTATCCTTTAGCTTTTCCTTTGCGATAACAGAATTTAAAGATCTGTTTACATCTTCTATATATGATTGATTCTTGAAATAACTGTTCATAAATATTCCCGGATTATTTAAGCCATTCTGATCTCCTTGCAGCAAGAAGCGCTTTAAATATGTCTATATCCTCTACTGTGGTAAGCTTTATGTTTTTCTCTGATCCCATCGAAAAAAATACTTTTCTTCCCATTTCTACCATCAGTGTGCAGCTTGCAACAGAATCCGTTATTCCGTTTTCCAGCGCTTCTCTGTGAATATCCGCAAGTTCTCCAAGTTTAAACCCCTGAGGAGTCTGAGTACGCTTTAATTCGCTTCTTGGATAACTGCTGACAGATGACTCACCATCTTTAGTTTCCAGCATAGCCTCCGCACAGGGAATAACGGTTATGGCATTTCCAAACTGCTCGGTTTTTACCAGACAGTCAGAGATGATATCTTCTGAAACCATCGGTCTTATCGCATCATGTATGAGCACTATATCATCATGTGAATGCTCCTTCTCTAATCCGAAAATACCGTTTCTTATCGATGACTGACCGTTTTCTCCACCGGCAAAAATATTTTTCAGCTTTGTAATATTAAACTGTTTGGCATAAGCCCAAAGTATCTGTTCCCATCCTTCGATGCACACTACAGCGATTTCATCAATTCGGGGATGTCTCTGAAAAGCTTCAAGCGTATATACGATCACAGGTTTCTCATTCACCGTAAGAAACTGTTTCGGGATATCCTGTTTCATTCTTGCACCGGATCCACCTGCTATAAGAAGTGCAATATTCACGGTTACAATCTCCTATTCTTCTAAAAATCTTATGATTGATGCCTCTGAGTGAAAATTTCTCTTCTCCGGTGGCGGTGGTGTCATATAATCGCCATAAAGAAGCGTCAGATAGCGGTTATATTGTTTAAACACTCGGAATGTTTTACCCTCAAACTCCATATCCATATATTCCTCAAAGCATTCTGAAGGCATTCCATACTTGGTTTCAGGACTTGGATAAGGATAAAGATAATGACTTTTCAATTTAGTTTTGTGTTTATTAGCGCTAAACGCCAGCCTGTTGCGTATGTTAAAAAAAATGTCCTTGGAAAAAGATCTATAAATCAACGAATACCAAAGCCTCAGAAAGACACTGTCGGATTGTTTCATTCCAAGCTCAGCATAAAGTGCTTTTCTCACACAGAAATTCAAGGCATAATACAGATTTCTTTTCAGAAAGCCATCCGGTATATTATCTACGACAAAAATATCAATAAAGACTCCGGTTTTCTGCTTTAAATGTTCCTGTCCTACCCTGACATATTCCGTGTTTTTGCGGCGTAATTTTGCATATCCCCATCGATAATGCTTGTCGGTTCTGTAATCCTGGAGAAAAAATCTTGAAGCATCCAGTTCTTTCTTACAGGCGCGATAAAACCTTGCGTATTCATGACGCGTAAAGATCAGATCGGCATCATCATCCCACGGAATAAATCCCTTATGTCTGACAGCCCCCAAAAGAGTTCCCCCATCAAGTGAATACTCAATATGATTCTTCCTGCATATCCTGTCAACCTCAGAAATCATTTCCAGATTTATACTATGAAGTTTTTCAAGGTCCTCCGTAGAAAGAACAAGTGCTTTTCTCATATTTCAGTGTAATCTCCCGAATAAAAACGTCCCACTACATCCGCGCTGAAAAGCGATGCTTCTTTACTTAAGTAAGCTGCTACTTTCCCGCTTCCTATTGATTTTAAGAAGCAGGCGATTTCATATCTTATGCCTTCCCCGTCCAACTGATAGAAATATCTCCTGTTGTCCTGGGGGTTCTCATATCGCAGTTCAAAATAATCCGTCTTCCACCACGGAGAAGGAACATAAATATATCCCTTTACCCCTGATATGATCATTTCGCTCTCGCTCTTAACACCTTTTCCTATTTTAAGAGACGCAACAGCTGAATCATATCGCAAATTTATCTGCGTAAAAAGATCGAATTTTTTATCATCCTGTTCGGTCTTTGATATAAGCTCCAGCGATCTGTAATCCTTACCCAATAATCCAAATACAGGAAGTAAAGCGGTAGGTCCCCATGCACACATGGTATTCCATAATTTAGCTCTTTCCTCCGCGGTTGTGGCCGGAGAATAAGACAAACTCGTACAGGTCGCATCTACCGAGACAATATTTCCAATTCTCCCGCTTTTAGCGAGGAGGATTAGCCTTGAATAAGCTGTGGAGAACGCTGTCTTTAACGCTTCCATAAGGATCAGCCCGTTTTTTTCGGCGATTTTGAACAACTCTTCACACTCATTATATGACAATGCTAAAGGAGCTTCACACAATACATGTTTTCCGTTTTCAAGTGCCTGCTTTACCTGCTCATAGTGTTTTGACGGATGAGATGAAATATATACCGCATCAGATCTGCCAAGGAGCGTTTTAAAGTCAACCACATCCAGTTCTATGTTTTCTATTATCTCAAAATCATTCTCTGTATCGGTCAGACTTGCTCCGGAAAGCTCCGCCCCATTAACAAAAGTGCTTTCCTTTACAAACTTTCTTAAATGGGGTATATCCCCGACTATACCGAGCCTTGTAAAAGATTCCTCCGATCTTATCTCGGTACTGGATATTCCTTCAGTGCGTTCAAGATATATTACCTTGCAGTATTCATTCAGGTAGTCAAACTTTCCTACCCAATCGGTTCCCACGGTGAAAATATCAATATCATATCTTAAAATATCATCTATTTTTTGACCTTCATACTCTTCAACTATTATCTCGTCAGCCAAACCTGTTGCCTTTACACCGGCTATACGATCCATAAGAGTCTGACGGACATTGATCTTGCCCCGCGATCTGTCAAAATCCTCAGCGGTTACGCCGACGATAAGATAATCCCCCAGCGCCTTTGCTCTTTCGAGCAGGCGCCTGTGGCCATAATGAAGCATATCAAATGTTCCGTAGGTAATTACTTTTATCACTTTCCCTTTTTCCACTCCGTGTATTTGATCACATCTTCAAAGGAAATCCAGTCGTCCTGTTCTTTTATGACCATTCCTTTGCCATCGTCATATCCGTTAAAAGTACCTTCTATATATTTATCAAGATTTCCTTCAAGTTTAAATTCCATACCTTTGAGTGAATGTCTGTTCTTTTCTTCACTGAGCTTAACAAGCGTAGGTTCAACCTTGGCTTTGCTGTAGCTGGCCTGGATGAATAGCTGCTCCTTCCTTAGATTGAAGGTAAGGAACTCATTTGAATTGGCAGAAACCAGTCTGACCAGACCTCCTTCACGGTAAGCTGCATGCCGCATCCAGATCGTGTCATCTTTTCCGGTCTCAAACTTCTTTATCTCTCCGCTCTCCGGGTCTACCTTCAGCACATCTGCATATCTTTCTCCAAATAAAAACAGCTTGCCCTCATAATCGATACAGTCCGCATATTTTGCAGCGTCGCAGTATGCGTTGTACGCGTCCGAATATACATTAATCTCCTTATAAACATTTCTCGCCGGATCATAAATGACCAAATTGTTTGCGGATTGCGGAAGGAAAACTATCTTGCTGCCAAAAGGATAAGCCTTCGCGTACAGAGCCTCTCCGTCGGCCTTCTCGCCCTTTACAAAATACAGTAATTCACAGGTTCCCGCTTCTCTGTCTACCTTGAAAAGACCATTTATGTTTGAAGCCATGGCGTAAGTACTTCCGTTCATTTCCATAGCCGCGTCAGAAAATTCGGGCTTTATGTTTCCTTTAAATAGTCCGCTTCCTTTAGGATAGAATGTGCTCTTTATATTTGCATCATCCGGAGAAACACTGTCCTTATGCAAAAGGATATGGTAATCCTGTATGAATGTGGGTTTTCCCGTTGCGGAAAAGGCTCCCTGCAAAAAGCCCTCATCTCCATAGTATACATCACAGGAATTGATTGCCTTATCAAGATTGCCCGATTCGTCGCATACACCCATCCCGGCTGTCTTAAATTCTTCGATGAGTTTTAAGTATTCCTCCTTAAGGACCGGGATTATCCTGTCTGCGGAAGGGATACCTGGGTATTTATCGACGTCAGGGAATCCTCCCGGGCACCAATAAAGCGACATCGTATCCTTATGCTCACTGAAATACCTTATAACATCCTTTATCTTATTTATCACATACTCACTGTATATGATCATCTCCCGAAGGCTGGTGTAATAAAGGACCACACATTTGTCATTTTTAGAATCGGAGAGCTTTTGTTTAACAGGCTTCTCTATCTGTATGTGTTCTATATCCCCCTGCTTCTCCGCCCAGTCATATAATTCAAGCTTGGTGTCAAGCACCCGTATCTGCTTGGAAAAATATGGATACTCATGAGCTGCACCCACCCTTAACGGGGTCATATATTCATCGCCGTACTGCCACCTTAAGAATTTATCGTAATCCTCAACCGAAGGTAATTCCAGCATCTCGAAGGGAACCATCGTCTGCTTGTAAAACAGCTCCTTCGGCAATACTGCTTTCTGATTGCCCATATAAACATTATATCTTGTCACATAATCAGCTTCGTCTTCTAAGGTAAAACGACATATCTGGTCAAAGAGCATACACAATTGGTTGGCCAGAGGTCGTTCTCCGGTAAAGGTAAAGCCCGTATCCTCCTGAAGTCCAAGAATGCTGGCCGCTATCAATTCCTCCTGTGCCTTGGCAGTCTCCATATCTCCGGCTTTCAGGTGCTTAAGATAGTATTCATTCAGATAAAAGAGAGTTTCTACATTGGTAAGCAGTTCTAATATATACTCTGCCTTTTTTTCGTCTCTTGGTACATAATAAAAAGGAAATACATCTGTTCCTATCGCAAGAGGACAATCCTGCCACTGATCCATGTGGCTTTTGCTGAAGTCCATAACATCGTTATTTGCTATACGGAAAATAGTCCTCTGATCCCAGCTGCCCGTATCATAGGGACTCAGGTGAATATACCTGCCATCCATCTCATCCTTCGCGTAGTAAAGGAATTTTATGAAATCCTCTCCCACCATACAGATATCGACATCATCATCCCACGGTATATATCCCTTGTGCCGGACTGCCCCAAGAAGAGTTCCCGAATAAGCAAACCATTTTATATCATGCTTTGCACATAATTCCCTAACATCCTCCAATACCTGAAGCTGGGCTGCCCAGTTTCTCTTCATAAGCTCTCCTATAGGAAAACCTTCCCGTATTTCAGGCTTGAAAAAATCTGATGATATCTTTAAATGAGCCATTTGTTCCGAACCCTTCCTGATAATATATGATTTGTAATATGTGAATTATTTTTATATTTCGATCTGTAAATATTATGACTGAAAACTTTAAAAAAAGGGAGAGCAAGCTCTCCCTTTTCGATTGGTAGCCGGTAATGCCCAGTATTAGCCGAGGAGTGAAAGAACACCCTGATTGCTCTGGTTGGACTGAGCCAGCATTGACTGACCTGCCTGCTGCAAGATGTTAGCATTTGAGTACTTAACCATCTCGCTTGCCATATCGGTATCACGGATACGGCTCTCAGCAGCTGTAGTATTCTCAACTACATTGTCAAGGTTAGCGATCTTGTGCTCAAGTCTGTTCTGGTAAGCACCGAGCTTTGAACGAAGCTTGTTGAGCTGGTTGATAGCAGCCTTGATGGTGCTTATAGCCTTGCTTGCTCCAGCCTGCGTTGATACAGTTACTCCGCTTACCTTAAGTCCCTTAGCAGTCATCTTCTCAAGACTGATGGTCAGCTTGTGTGATGCCTCGGTACCAACCTGAAGCTTGATGGTTGTGCTTACATTGAGAAGGCTGATGCCGTTGAACTTGGTGTTGTTCGCAACATCGTCGATCTCGTGAATGAGTGCGGATACCTCAAGGTTAACATATGTTCTGTCCTGTGAAGAAACAAGAGTTCCGTTTGCAGACTGAACTGCAAGCTCATTCATTCTCTGAAGCATATCGTGTACTTCGTTCAGCGCACCTTCTGCGGTCTGTACCATTGAGATACCATCCTGTGCGTTGCGGCTTGCCTGTGTAAGTCCACGAATCTGTCTTCTCATCTTCTCGGAGATTGCAAGACCTGCTGCATCATCTGCCGCACGGTTTACGCGATATCCTGAAGAAAGCTTCTCGGTTGACTTTGAAAGTGTTGACTGGGTTAACCCTAACATTCTGTTAGAGTTCATTGCCTGCATGTTGTGCTGTACTACCATAATAGTTACCTCCTTGTATTTACCGTGGAATTCCTTTTCCATCGGTGGTGCGATTTTGAGGATTTCTCCTCTGTTTCTATAACACTGCCTCTGTCCCTGATCCCGGCCGTGGATACTGAAACATCGGCAATAGTTACCGGTAAAGAATTAATCTTATGCCCTACACTTTATTTATCGTCCCCCTCTAAGAAAACTTTATAGCAAAATCGAAAAAATTTCAAGTTTTTTTATCTTTTTTTTGTTAAATATTATGAATATTACGAACATCACAAAAAAGAGGAGATGACCTCCTCTTTTTTGTGTGTCTGTATATTTTACACTCCAACTTATCCAAGAAGTGAGAGAATGCCCTGGTTGCTCTGGTTGGACTGAGCCAGCATTGACTGACCTGCCTGCTGCAGAATATTGGAATTTGAATACTTAACCATCTCGCTTGCCATATCAGTATCACGGATACGGCTCTCAGCGGCTGTAGTGTTCTCAACTACGTTGTCAAGGTTTGCGATCTTGTGCTCAAGTCTGTTCTGGTAAGCACCGAGCTTAGCGCGAAGCTTGTTGAGCTGGTTGATAGCATTCTTGATGGTGCTTATAGCCTTGCTTGCTCCAGCCTGCGTTGATACAGTTACTGCGCTTACCTTAAGTCCCTTGGCAGTCATCTTCTCAAGACTGATGGTCAGCTTGTGTGATGCCTCGGTACCAACCTGAAGAGTGATAGTCGTGCTGACATTAAGAAGGCTGATGCCATTGAACTTGGTGTTATTCGCAACATCATCAATTTCATGGATGAGCGCGGATACCTCAAGGTTTACATATACTCTGTCCTGTGAAGAAACAAGCGTTCCGTTTGCAGCCTGTACTGCAAGTTCATTCATTCTCTGAAGCATATCGTGTACTTCATTCAGCGCACCTTCTGCGGTCTGTACCATTGAGATACCATCCTGTGCGTTGCGGCTTGCCTGTGTAAGTCCGCGTACCTGTCTTCTCATTTTCTCGGAGATCGCAAGTCCAGCTGCATCATCGGCTGCTCTGTTTACACGATATCCTGAAGAAAGCTTCTCAGTCGACTTAGCGAGTGAACTTGAAGTTAATCCTAACATTCTGTTAGAGTTCATTGCCTGCATGTTGTGTTTTACTACCATAATCGTTTCTCCTTGTGATAAGTTAGTTAAGTTTCCGCTGTCACGGAATTCGTTGGTTGATAAGTTGTGTGTAAATTCTTTATTTCTTGTTTACACCTATTATATCGGAGTCATTCAAAATAACTTTAGGGGTAATTTAAAAAAATTTTTTCACTTGATTCATTCTATGAAACAATTTGTTGTTCTCTCACTTCACAACCTTCTCAAAATCCTCTGCGGGGTGCTTGCAAACAGGGCAGATGAAATCCTCGGGAAGCTCCTCTCCCACATACTCATAACCGCAGATCCTGCAGCGCCATATAGTCTCTCCCTCGGGAGTCTTTCCGACAGCTTCCGGCTTGGGCTTGATGTTGTCAAAGTAATATGCGTAGGTGGCGGAGGGCGAATCCGAGAGCACCTCCATATCCGTAATGGTTCCGACGAACATTGTGTGAGAGCCGAGGTCCTCGGTCTTTTCAACCTTCACGGAGATATATGCGTTCGTCCCCTCTGTAACATAGTAGATACCGTTTGCCCCGCGCTTTACCTTATCCGAAAAGCCCTCAAACTTGTCGGCATCCTTTCCGGACTGAAAGCCGAAACGCTTAAACAGGTCAAAGGTCGCGTCCTGGCTGATTATCGACACCGTAAACTCCCTGCTCTGCATAACCATATCATGGGTAAGATTTGCCTTGTTGACGCAGATGCTTATCTGGTTGGGCTCGGATGCCGCCTGAATAGCTGTGTTGATAATGCATCCGTTGTCCTTGTCAAAAAATTTTGTTGTCAATACAAATAAGCCGTATGAAAGCTTGTACATTGCCTTTGGATCCATAGATTTATCCTCCTGTCTTTTATAGACTCTGTATACTTACTTTATCACATATCCGTCGTCACAGACAATATACTTTTATTCTCCTGACAAAAACTACCCATTTGTATGTAGTCTTTTTACAAAACATACCCTATAATACTTTTAAAATGGTATCCGGCGCGTCGGAGAAGGCAGGTGGTATATCACCTCATACGAGATCAGATTCTAAGATATGGGATAAATCCGTTACAGGAAGGAGATTTTACTATGAAGGATTCAAAACTTGATGACGCTTTATATTTACATGCGTACTCTTTACATATATCCGATGTTGAGGATATAATATCAGATGTATCCGGTAAACAGCGGAACCCGGTACAATGACCTTTTTAAGCGCATGCACGACAGAATGCGTGAGCTTGCCAAATCCGTAGCAAAAAATGCGCCGTAATCTTACAGTCACAACAAAAGCAATCCACGAAAAGGAGAAAAACACTATGGGATTCTTAGACAATCTACTGAACAGAGCAGGCTCATCTCTCCAAAGCGCCGTCAACAGCGGAACCCGGAGAGCTGTCAACCAGACCATGAACGAAGCCGAGAAAATGGGCAACAATGCGATAAGAAATATGTCAAAAAAGAAAAAGGAGTTTACCTTTTCCAAAATACCCGAGAACCTTGAAGAGCTTAAGGCTCTGCCCCAGGCGGATCTTCAGGATCCATTCGGAGTGGTCGCACTTGTTATTCTCGCAATGAATAATTACAACAAGAATCTCGACAATACGATAGAGATGATGAATTATCTCAAGGGTCCCAGCCCGCTTATGGGGCTTGAGCTGTCAAGGATGCGTGACCAGCTCGCCGGAAAGGACTATCTTATGCGTTCCTATTTTGAGGGAACCAGCCCCGAGAATAATTATAAACCGGCCGAGCCCTTCAAGCTGGTCATCTTCGATCATCCCAATTCCTATGACAACGAGAAGGACGGCTATGTAACACTCTGGGTAAACTCCTCGGGAGCAGACAGCGACAGGCAAGTCAGACTTCGCAAAAAACAGAGCACCGGTCAGTGGTTCCTGAACGAGGAATACCTTACCCCCGGTATCCGCACCCCGAAGGAAGCTGACCCCTGGGCATAAGCAGCTCATTACCTGTGCAGCTCCCGGCCCATCCCGCCGGAAGCTTGTAACAATCGAAATCAATATTTTTTCTTACTGTAAAGCTTACTGTAAAACGGACGAGCAGATAACCGCTCGTCCGTTTTTTATCATCTTTCAAATCTCCATTCAAGAACCTCAAAGTCCTCTCCCGCAAATGTAAAGAATACCTTGTGCTCGCCGATCGCCTCCGCGATAAGATCTGCGGAAACCTCCGTAAACTCCTCTCCGGGGTTATCCACCGGAATATAGGCAATCGTGTTCCTGTTGGGATAATCGAGGCTTACTCTGATCGCTCCCGCTCCTTTTCCCCGAACCTTTACGGAAATCTTCTTTGCGCTTCTGTCTCCGAAATCCGCACCGCTTACGCAGGTCCAGCTTCCGTCGCAGATTCCCGAGAGTATCATCGTTCCGGAGCCGTATTTAACCGCATCCTCGCCATACTGCACGGTCTCTATCCCTGCGGAATTGGCCAGCGTAACGGCGGGGACTGTACTGTAGGGGTCAATGGTTCCGACCTGGGGAACTCCCTCCCTTGTTCCGATGGAGGTTGTCGGCGCCCCGTTTTCGTCCAGCTTTATAAAATCAATATTAGTGCTGCGGTATCCGCCGTTCATCCCGAGCTTTTCTTCAAGTATCCTTGTGTGGTATGTAATGTACCAGTTTCCCTTGAATTCAAACATACAGTGATGGTTGTTTCCGCCGCGTCCGAAGAAATGCTCGGGATTTGCAAGCACTGGATTTGCGGGAACAAAAGGTCCCATGGGATTGTCGGACTTCATCGTAACTATCTCGCCCATCCGGTATCCCTTCTCCTCCATCGCTTCCTTTGTCATGCTGAAATTGGAGCAGTATGAATAATAATAAGTACCGTCAATCTTATTTATTCCGGAATCCTCAAAAAGATATTCCACATTTTCAATCGGAACAGGATCCCCGTCAAGACTTATCATATCATCGGCGAGTCTGGCTACTCTTGCCGTTCCCGGATTTGCTGCCATCTCGGGCTTCGGCACTCCCCCGCCGAAGTAGATATATGCTTTTCCGTCATCGTCCATAAGCACAGCAGGGTCGAAGAGCCATGCAACCTCCGCGCAGGTAGGCGTCTGTCTCGAGATAAGAGGTCCTCCGATAGGGTCTGTGAAGGGTCCGTAGGGCGTGTCGCCTTCAAGAACCGCGATTCCGTTTCCCCCATTGGCAAAATACAAGAAGAATTTATCCTTTCCGTCTATATTTTTATACGCTGCGGCGGGTGCCCATGAATTTGTCCCCCAGGTTGCCTGTCCCTTCGACGAGGCCGCGTAGACGGTTCCATGGTCGGTCCAGTTTACAAGATCGGCGGAGGAGATGATATTTATCGTATATATATTGGAATAATTGTTTTCCTTAAGGCTTCCGTCAGCCTCGTACATCGGCGTATCGCCGGTCATATAAATATACACTCTTCCGTCGTATACAAGCGCGTACGGATCGGCTCCGAAGCGCTGTGTCATAAGCGGATTATGATCCGTCAGCGGCTTAACTGCCTTTGCGATCTCAATTTCCTTAAAAAGTTCTTCCATTTCCTCTGTACCTTTCTCATTTCCTGGTTAGAATACTTATCATATGCCGATTATAGCTATTTAAGATCTTATTCTTCCACACACAATTTGCTTACAACTGCCCAATATTTGCTTGACAGGCAAAGCCCGCCCTGTCCGGCGGGCAGCTTTAGCCAAGTATTTCCACCTTTCGCAATATTTTAGTATTTTCGAGCAAAATAAGATAAGCAAATGCGGATGCTGTTTATATAAAATGACTATAAGTGGCAACCGCGCTGAATATTATCAGCGTCACATATTTAGGAGGGATAACATGCTAAGACAAACAAGAGTTGAAAACGGAGAGGTCCGCGGACTTCCCGGAAACAATCCAAGGATAACCGTATACAAGGGAATCCCCTTTGCCGCACCGCCCGTCGGGGAGAACAGATGGCGCGCGCCGCAGCCTGCAAAAGACTGGGAAGGTGTTTATGAGGCGTATAAATTCGGACCGATCTCCGTTCAGGATACCCCCGGTCTGGGCGACGATATTTATTGCCGCGACTGGCATGTTGACAGCGAGATCCCCATGAGTGAGGACTGCCTTTATTTGAATGTATGGACTCCCGCAAAGAAGGACGATGAAAAGCTTCCGGTCCTCGTCTGGTATTTCGGAGGCGGCTTCCAGTGGGGCTACACCGCAGAGATGGAATTTGACGGCGAACAGCTCGCCAAAAGAGGAATAATTGTTGTAAGCATAAATTACAGGCTCGCCCTTTTCGGCTTTCTGGCACATCCCGAGATAACAAAGGAAGCGCCCGATGCTCCCGCAAATTTCGGTCTCCTCGACCAGCGCTTCGGTCTTGAATGGGTGTACCGGAATATTGCCGCATTCGGCGGAGACCCCGACCGGATAACCATAATGGGACAGTCCGCCGGCGGTGCAAGCGTGATGCACCAGTTTACAAATGAAAAGAATTTCGACAAGATAAAGGGAGCTATCGTTCTAAGCGGAATGATACGCCACCCGGACGATTCGGAAGACGATTTATTCAGACCTCTGGATTTAAGCGCCGCGGAAAAAAAGGGCGAGGATTTCTTTGCCTTTGCGGGAATCAGCAGCCTCGATGAAGCAAGAAAAATGGATGCTCTCGAGCTTCGCGCTAAGTACGGTGAGTATGTCGCGAGCCATCCGAGGATGTTCCCGATCCGGGACGGAAAGTTCTGCACCGGAGATCCCCTTGAGATGCTTGCTGCCGGCAGATGTGCAAACGCTCCCGTAATCTCCGGAAACACCTCCGACGAATTTTTGATTGGCGGAAGCAGCATGGTTGAGCAGTCCGTGAAAACCACCTTCCTTGACGCGGAAAAGAACGGACTTAGCCAGAAATACTACTATTACAGATTTGATCCCGATATACCCGGATGGGACCATCCCGGAACCTTCCATTCGGTTGATCTCTGGTTTTTCTTCGAGACCCTTGGAAAATGCTGGAGACCCTTCGAGGGAAGACATTTTAACCTCGCAAGGCAGATGGCTGATTATGTCGCAAACTTCGTAAAGACCTCGGATCCCAACGGCATCGGAACCACGGGGGAACCTTTACCCGTATGGGCTTCGTATACTGCCGGAGATAAAGCGGAAATGGTCTTTGACGGACGGGGCGCCGTCCCCGGAAAAGAGGGCGGTATAAGGCTGGGAATCACCGGGAGAAAGCAGGCTGTAAACCCTTATCTTCCCTCATGGGAGTATGTACCGGACGGTGAGCCCTATGTATTCGGCGACAGAGTGTATGTATACGGTTCCCACGATCTCTACGACGGAGAGACCTTCTGTCTCGGAGATTATGTATGCTGGTCGGCTCCGGTCTCGGACCTCGGGGACTGGCACTACGAGGGAGTCATCTACCCCAAGACCGCCGACCCCTACAACAAAGACGGACATATGTGCCTCTACGCTCCGGATGTGACTGTTGGACCCGACGGAAGGTATTATCTGTATTATGTGCTTGATAAGGTTTCGGTCGTATCTGTTGCCGTGAGCGATAAGCCCGCAGGTCCCTTCGAATTCTACGGATATGTCCATTACGAAGACGGAACGAAGCTCGGCGACCGCAGGACTACCGGAAAGAACGATGAGACAAAATTTGAAGCAGGGGTAACAATAGAAAATGATGAGCCGCAGTTCGATCCCGGCGTATTGACCGAAGGAGACAGAACCTACCTTTATACCGGCTTTGCGGGTCACGGGGATAAATCAAGACACGGTGCGATGTATACCGTGCTCGGTCCGGATATGCTTACCGTTATCGAAGAGCCGAAATTTGTAGTGCCCGGTGATGCCTACAGCAAGGGCACGGAATTTGAGGGTCATGCGTTCTTCGAGGCTCCCTCGATACGCAAAAAGGGCGATACATATTATTTCATATATTCCTCGGAGGTTATGCACGAGCTCTGCTACGCAACCTCAAAGAGTCCCGCAGGGCCTTTTACCTACGGCGGCGTCCTCGTAAGCAACTGTGATATCGGAATAGATACCTACAAACCTTCCGATATGGCGATGGCTTACGGTGGAAACAACCACGGAAGTATGATCGAGATTTCCGGCAAGTGGTACATCTTTTACCATCGCCAGACCAACAATACCTGGTTCTCACGCCAAGTATGCGCGGAGGAGCTTTCATTTGACGAAAACGGAAAGATCCTCCAGGCCGAGATTACCTCCTGCGGATTAAACGGCGGTCCCCTTTCCGACGCCGGCGAATATCCGGCATACATTGTATGTAATCTCTTTAATTCAAAGCATTCTCTGTATGTGGAGGGTGACGCGCCCGCAGTGGTTCAGGAGGGCGGAGACGGTGACCGTAATATCGGATACATCCGGCAGCTGACGAACGGATGCACCGCAGGCTTTAAGTATTTTGATCTAAAGAATGCCACAGGCCTTGTTGTTAAGACGAGGGGATACTTTAACGGAGAGATACAGGTAAGAACAGAATGGGACGGCGAGATCCTCGGAAGAATGAGTATTGACGGAACCAACGTCTGGACCGAGCGCGTGTGCCATTTCGCTCCGGTAAGCGGAGTACGCTCCCTCTATATTACCTTCGAAGGAAGCGGAACCTGCAGCATGAAGAGCTTTGAGTTCCTGCATGATTAAACCACACAGAAAAAGAGTCCTCAGGGGACTCTTTTTTTCCTGCGAAGCGCACGGGATGCGCGGGCGTATGAGCTTGTAATTACCGGTTCTTTATCTTGGAGCCGGTCGCTTCCGTACCGCGCTTTCTCGAGGAGCGTTATAAACTCCGTTATATCAACGCCCCTCCTTGATACAATATCCGCAAGCTCCCCGGGAGTCGGCTCAAAATACCTCACCCCTCCGGCAGAAGCCTTGGAATTTCGGATTTCCTCCCTGGTAAACGCCCCCGATCTTCTCCCCTTCCGCAGCAGTCTGAGATATGCCTTTACCAATGCCTTTTCCGGAGCCATAAACCGCAGACTTATCCTGAATACAAGCTCTGCCGCAAAGGGTATCACAAACCTTATTATGATCACCAGCCCGGCGATAAAGACTGCTGCCAGCGCGATGACCCTTATAAGCCCGAAATCCACATTAAGGCTCCGGAGAAATTCAAAGAATCCACCGTTCTCCGCGGATCTTACCCCAGCCGTCGGATCAAAGACAATCCACCCCGCATTCTGTATAAATACTTCTGCATACGCGTGGGAATCCGACTCGGTTACGACCATATACATATCTCCGTATGTATCGTCGGGTACAAACCCTTCCGTGTATCTTACGGTAAGTCCCGCAGCCCTTGCAAGGAGCACAAACGCAGAGGCAAAATCCGAACAGGTTCCGGTTTTTCCTTCAAAGAGAAAATATGAAGGGCTGTCATCCGGCGCTCTGTATTCAAGATCGTACAAAAAGTCGTTCTCCCTGAAATACCTCTCCAGAACATCTGCCTTTTGCCAATCATATTCAAGCGAACCCGTAAGTTCCTCCGAAAGCTCCTGTATTTCAGTGGGAATCTCTCCCTGTGCTCCGGCGACTCTGTCCCTGTATGCCGAGGCTCTAAGCTGTTCATTAAGAAATACAGAGGCGGCACGGACAAAGTTTATAAGCTCAAGCTTTGTTATTTCGGTCTCCTTCCCTGCGCTGTCCTTTACAAAAGCCTCTATCTCTGTTCCGGTGTTCCCGGCTTCTCTGTATGCACTGACCAGTATGCTGTTAATCTCGTTAAACATATCAAGAGATTCCTTGGCAGACATATTCATACCGCCTCTTGCGTTAAACCCGGCAAGCGCGGCATCCCTGTCATAAACTTCTATCCGGTAGCTGAGATCCTTATCGTGGATACCCTCCCTGCGATAAAAGGTTCCCCTCTCCGTTCCGAGATATTCCTCGCCCTCCGGGAGAGAGATGCCTGCTATTCCCGCCGCGGACAGATAGTATGCCGCACCGAAATTCTGGGCGGTTATATTGTACCTGCCCGTGTTTTCATAGATAAGCTCACCGGAAATAAAGGACTCCAGCCCGTATTTTTCCGCAAAGCCCGGGTTAAGGGCTTCAACCGCCCTGAGGGTTTTCATAAACCATGTAACGGAGTATAGCTTCTGGTCCGATAGCCACCCATCCGTTTCTATCGGAGCATCCTCACCCTCCATGGCGTACCATCTGTTCCGCTTAAAATCATAAAGGTCAAAGACCTGCCGCTTTAAATAAATGCTGCCGTCCCCCGTTACCATATATAACCGGCGGTTAGACCCTCCCCGGAAATTGTCCGCATTTCCCGAAAAGTCCGCAAGACCCGAAAAGTCCTCTCCAACCTCCGACTCGGTATCTCCTCCGAGGAACAGATCCTCGAATCTGTCGTAAAACCTTGCGGATTTCCGCTTCGGCACCGCCGCCGACGCAATTAACACCACGGCGGAAAGCAGCGCAAAGCCCAGGATAAATGTACCCTTGCCCTTTAGCTTTATCTTCCAGTCATTGCTCCTTGCGGGCTCCCTGTGCTTAAATATCGTGCTTTCCTTCTTTGCCTGCTTATACTCCGCCCTTGTCGGACTGACCTTCCTTGCGCATACAAGGTGAAGAAGCAGGCTTGCGATGATCACCACAACAAGGTATTTGTTCTCAACCTCCGAGGTGACCTTCGCGTACAGTACGAAGGGCATACGGGATATGAGCGAAAGATACCCGAATCTGTACATGGGAACCGAGAAATAAAATACGGTTATCATAAAGAAAACAGAGACTGCCATATACATTCCGAGCTTCAGCATACCGTCCGCCCCGGCTTCGATTTCAAGAGTCGAAGCGTCTCCGCCGCTGACCATCCACTGCCAGAAGTACACTCCCGTTTCCCTCTCACCGGCATTTATGAACCTCAGCATAAGCGCGAAGTACCCGAAAAGATACGCGATTGTAATAAAAAAGCCCGCAAACCGGTAGCGGTTTACCACAGCGCAGATAACAAGGTTTATAAGACAGAGGGCCGCGCAGAGAACTATGGCTCTGAAAATCCCGTCACCGTAAAGAGACATTGCCGTAACAGAGAGCGTCACCGAAAGTACAAACGCGCAGAGCTCATCCATTCCGGGCGTATTCTTTTTAAAGAAGGTTAAAAGCCTGTTTTCATTCATAGGCTCCTCCCTTCTCCGGTAAGAGCGTTATATATCTGTATATTTCCGTCCTCCGCTCCCGCGCAGGAGGCGAGAGCCGATGAAAGCCCGCTGTCGTCCCTTACCGTAAAACAGATAATACTGCTGCCCTCGATCCCATACTCTCCCGGAAGCCTTTCTTCCCCGAAAAGACCGCTTCCCAGTGAAAAGAAAGAAAGCTCCTCCACAAGTGCGGTGAGTTCGTTTTCGGTTCTTACCCGGCTGACCTTCCACTCCTTTTCGCTTTTCCAGAAATAAGTCACTCCGAAA
Source organism: Lachnospiraceae bacterium (assembly GCA_017479285.1). Lineage (GTDB taxonomy): Bacteria > Bacillota > Clostridia > Lachnospirales > Lachnospiraceae > AC2028. The sequence continues at coordinate 25,307 of JAFVCL010000099.1, read as the reverse complement.
TCCCTTGAGATCAGAGTTCTCCCCATGCCCAGCGCAGTCTCCGTAAGGTTTTCCACTCCACGGGCGATTTTTTCTTCCCGGGACTCCTTCGTATATTCTCTCTCCGGGTAGGTTTTTATTCCGGAGCCCGCATTTAAAACTTTAGCCGTTTCGTGGCTCTCCTGTCCATCCCCGTATACCTCGGCTTCAGGATATGCCGTATCAAGGATAAACACCACTCCCGCAACGACAGGCTTCTCATCGAGCCTGACCATAAGCTCTCCCTTTTTTGCGGAAAGCTTGCTGTTTATCCTCTTTAGCGGGTCCCCGGGGACATATTCCCTGTAATCATATCCGGGAAATCCCGCAAAACCGTATGTCGGAATATCCACGCTCTCATCCGTATTATCCTCTCCGTATGCACAACGCATGGCCTCCTCAAGCACAGGCTCCCTCGCGGAAAGCTCCGGGATATCCGGCACTATCCCGTAGAGCCTCGTAAGATTCTCCGGAAGGTTTCTTATTGGAAATCTCGCTATCCCGAAAAAGTCCTCGACACATACGGTCTCCGCTCCGACCTTTGCGCCGCCCGCCATTTTTGCGCAAAAAAACAAAGAAACCCTGCCGGTTCCTCTGCCCATAACAGATATGTTTAATTCTTTTTCCTCTGCGCTCAATCCGGGGCAGTCTGCGGCTCGTATCTTAATGATGGGAGCAATGAGTATGGATCTGTTCCTTACATAAAAATCCATACTTACCCTGTCATTTTTTCTCACGGTAATACCACCCGTACCCTCCCCGGGCCGGACAGTAATGAATCTCGATACCACCAGTGCCCAAAGGACCGAAATCCCGGGAGCCGTAAGCAGCGCTATAAGAAGGAAATATCCTACTCTCGCGCTGCAAAAAAGAGCAAAGACGACAAGGAATGCCGCCGTGGTTATTATACCGTCCGCAAGGCGCACATAATCTCCCCATCGCCTTGCTCTGAAGGGACCGGGAATATCCTCTTTTCGTACCTTCCTGCTCAAACCGGAACCTCCAGCTTCTCTATGAGAGCCCGTATCATTTCCTGACCGTTTCCGTACCGGGATTTTCCCTGGGGGGAAAGCATAAGTCTGTGTCCGAATACGAAGGGCGCAAGGAATTTTACATCATCGGGAAGTATGTATCCCCTTCCTCTTACAAGGGCGTATGCTCTCGCCGCTCTGAGCATGGCGATGCTGCCCCTCGGGCTGACTCCAAGCCTTATATTTTCGTCCTCTCTTGTAGCCGTAACTATCCTCAAAATATATCTCTCGACCGGCTCGGAGCACTGCACACCTTCGGCAGCCTCCCTTAGCTCCATTATATCCCCAGGCGTAACGACGCTCTCCAGAAATCTTGCGTCATTTTCCCTGCCCTTTCGTATTATCTCAAGCTCATCGTTTACTCCCGGATAACCGATGTTCAGCTTCATGATAAACCTGTCCATCTGTGCCTCGGGGAGGCTGTATGTCCCGTATGTCTCCACGGGATTCTGGGTTGCGAGCACCATAAAGGGCTTCGGAAGATCGTAGGTTACTCCATCCATGGTAACGCGGAGCTCCTCCATGGCCTCGAGGAGCGCGGATTGGGACTTCGGTGAGGATCGGTTAATCTCATCCGCAAGAAGGAAATTACAGAAAACCGCGCCTTTTCTGAATTCCAGTTCACCGGTGCCGGGTTTTAAAAGGGAAAAACCCGTTACATCGGATGGCATTACATCCGGCGTCATCTGTATCCTTCCGAATTCTCCCCCGCAGGACCTTGCCATAGCGGCGGCAAGCTGCGTTTTTCCCACACCGGGTACATCCTCTATAAGAACATGTCCTCCCGCGATAAGCGCGGTGATAACCAGCTCTATGATATCCGGCTTTCCGATTATAACTTTCCCGACATTTCCGATAAGTGCGGTGATCCTGAGATCCTGATCCATATCCCTAACCATTGTTTATTCCCTTTAAAGTATTTTTTATAAAGTAAAAAGCTCCACCCACAAAAGCGGAGCCTTAATAGAACCCGTCAAAGACCCTCGGTAAGTTCCCTCAAAAAGAAGTGGTGGAGAATCTCCAGAAGCTCATCTTTCTTCAAGGTTTTTAAAAGATAACCGTCCGGGCGTTGTTCAAATACCTTCATGACATTTTCCCTCTCGTTCTTTCCGGTCAGGAATATTACGGGAATATTCGTTGTCACTGGGTTTTTACGGATATATTTTATTGTCTGGTAGCCGTCAAGATCAGGCATCTCATAATCCAGCAGGATGAGATCCGGCTGTACATGGTCGAGGAACAGCAGTGCCTCGATACCGGACCTGACACAGCTGACCTTATAATCCGTTTTGAGCCAGTTGCGGAGTATTGTAAGATAATCGTTGTCATCATCGATAACAAGTATCGTATGTCTGCGCTCGTACTCAAAATGAATATTGGCAAGATTCTGTATATGCAGGACAAGCGCCCTTATATCCACAGGTCTCGGAAAAACTCCGGCAAATTTAAAATCTCCCGCTGCGATCTTTGTCTCGCTGATACTCGGCTGGTCTCCGATAAGGCATATCGACTTGCCGTTGTCCCTTGAAAGATCCACAAGATAATGTGTTACCGGTACGATCCTCTCCTTACCTCCCGACGGATAGTAGATATAAATGTTCGTATCGTACTGCTTTTGTGCGATATCCTCGAGAACATCTCCCGTTCTGATGATCTCAAAGCCTGCATTTTCAAGCTGAAGCACTATTCCATTATTAACGAACCCCTTTGTTCCTTCTATAAAGAGCAGCCTGTGGTTCATGAAATTTCTTCTCCTTAAAGATGTCTGTATTGCGTTCTCCAAAAAAACGGCTCAAACTCCGACTATTTGCCGCATCCTGTCCCAGTCGGAATCCGCAAGAGCCTTCGATACCGATTCAAAGAAAGCTCTGTCCCCGTCCTCCAGCATATAATCCTCAAGCGTCGTAAGAAGCATCTGGATACTGTCAACATCATAGCTTTCAACAAAGTCCTTTATGGCTCCGTACGCATCCTCAAGCATTTCCCGTGGCGCGGCCCCGCATTTTTTCTCCCCGGTGCCGGCTTCCGCCTTCTTTTGCTCCTTAAGGCGGGCAAAATACCCGTCAAAGCTTCTGTATTCCTTTATGAACTCCGGCGTCCTCTCGGCCAAAAAGGCGGTCTTTCCCTCCTTGCCGGCATATTCAAGCTCCGCCGCCAGCTCCGAGAACCCGTTTGCCCCTATGAGCCTCGCGGTACTCTTGATTGAATGGACCCTGAGCGTATACATTTCCCAGTCTTCATTTTCAAGAAACTCTTCTATCTGTGAGGCCTTTTCGCTTATGGAGGCTTCGAACACATCCAGGGCTTTAAGATAGTTCTCCGCGGTCTCGCAGTTTTCTATTCCCGTTCTTACGTCAATATCGGGTACATTCTCAAGCCAGGCCGGGAGAAGCTTGATCTGCTCTTCTATACGCTGCTGCTCATCCCTTTCTTCCCTCAGTTCCTCCGGTGACTCATCGTGGAAGCAGGCCTTGAGAAGCTCGGAGAGCTGGGCCGGAACAACGGGCTTTGTAAGTATCCCGGCAAATCCGGCAGCCTTATATATCTTTAGATAGGGAAGCGCCTCCGCCGTTGTATGACAGATAACCGGTGTCTCCTTACCCTTTTCCTTAAAGCACTCCTTAAGCCCGATCAAAGTGTCTATCCCGTCCATACCGGGCATATGCTGGTCGAGGAAGATAAGATCGTAATCCCGCTTACCGCAAAACTCAAGACACTCCTCCCCGCTTAGGGCAGTCTCAACGCTCATTCCCCTTGCCTCGAGGAGCGAGGAGAGGATCATTGAATTGACCGGCATATCATCCACTATCAGTATTTTATGTGCGCTCGCATTGGTTGCCATATATAGCCCTTTTCAAAGTGAACCTTAACTTTTTTTCTTGAGAAGCTTGTAATCGAACTCTGTTCCCTTACCCTTATAGACACCGAAAACACGGAGCATATACTTATCCGTGGTAAATCTTACCTCCGGCATCTGCTCCTCATTCTTAAGTCCAAGCTGTACGGTAGCTCTGCCCTCCCAGAGATCCTCGGGAAGAACCTTGAGCAGCTTTCTCTCAACATAGCCTATACAGCTTTCCTCAAGGGATGCCTGTTTATCCTGTTTCTGGTCAAGGAATTTTACCTTTAAGGTCTTCTCAAGAAAGGGGCTGTTGCAGACCGTTCCGTTAAAATAGCTTCCTACTATCACATAAATAGCGTACTCAAAAGCCGACTGGCTGTCATTTGTCTTTTCTTTTACCATATCAGTAAACCTCCGTAATTTCTATAATAGTATATTTTGGGTGATTTGTCACTATTTAAAAGGCTATGTCCGACTTCAATTTTCAACCCCTTTATGCTATACTGTAATAACATTAGCGTTTGGTACATTATTTTGATACCGGCGCCTATAATAGATTAAGGAGTCTGTCAATGAAAAGGTTCATTCTCCCCCTCGTCATTTCTCCGCTTTTAGCCTTTTTTTACAGTTTAGCATATACTGTCGCAGGACCGATGGTCCTCTCCCAGGAATTCGGACCCGGGGCAGGCCGGGTCATTCCCTTCATTGTCTGCTTTTCAGTCTGCACCGGCCTTAACATCCTTTTTTTTCTCGTCATTCCCGGGGTTTTATCCCACATTGGAAAAAAAGCCTTTCCTTTGCTGCCGGATCGCCTTTCCGACAATGCTCTTTTATTAATCCTGTGGGGATTTATCCTTATTTTCTGGATCCCTGCCTTTTTGATATTCTTTCCCGGTATTCTTTCCTATGATATGATATCCCAGACGGGAAGCGCTCTCGGAGAGATAACAAACAATCATCATCCCGTTCTCCATACCTTTCTCTTACGCGTATTTATGAGGTTCGGAGAGGCTCTGTTCTCGAGCTGCGGGATCGGGCTTGGTTTTTTATCGGCTTTCCAGATGATACTTCTCAGCTATGCGCTCGCAAGACTTGCCGTTTTGTTAAAGCGCTTTAAGGTTCCCGGGATTGTGATAATAATAACCGCGGTTTTTTCGGGGCTATGGTTTATGAACGCCTGCCTTAGCGTTACAATGATAAAAGATACGCTGCACAGTGCGTTTCTCGTTCTTTTCCTGTGCCACTTTACCGAGATTGTAAAGGATCCGGGGGCTTATTGCAAAAGCAGGGCCAACTATTTCCTTTTCCCCATCGTTTCTTTTCTTATGTTTGCGACAAGAAACAACGGGCTCCACATTTACTTATTTGCGCTTATCCTTTTGCTCCTTTTCAGAATAAAAAAAATAAAAGCCGCAAAGCCTTATATCCCGCTTTTTATTGTTATGCTCCTTCCCGTGCTTTTATTTAAAATATATACGGGTCCGGTTTTTTATGCTCTCGGGATTGAACAGGGGCAGATACGGGAAGCCCTCAGTATACCAATACAACAGATGCAGCGGGTTGCGGTTAAAATGGGAAATGCCCTTTCCCCGGAACAGACGGAAAAGCTTGATTACTACATCGATAATCTCCGTTGGATGGATCCGCCCCGGGAGAGAGCCTACGATCCGTATATATCCGACCCTGCGAAGAGCTGCTTCTACTCCGACCGCTACAACGAAGATCCGGTGGCTTTCTGGAGATTTTACTTTTCCCTTGGAAGACAGTTTTCAAAGGAATACTTAATGGCATTTTTGTCAAACACGGCAGGCTACTGGTATCCCGGATATTATGGATATTCTTATGTTATGTACGACAATTATCCCCCGGAGAGCTTTGCCCTGCCGCTTGAGCGAATGAGCCTTATAAACGCTCCCGCCCTCGAAAGATTATATTATGATCTGTGTACATCGGAGACTTTGCGAAAAACACCGGTGCTGAGAGTATTTTTCGTCCCCGGTTTCTCCCTTTGGATACTGCTCTTTTCATTTATGCTTTTTATCGTACGCGCAGCCGGAAAGGAGAAGGGATTTTTCACAGAGAACCTTCCGCTGTTTTTCCCGCTTTTTGCACAGTTCGGGATCATGCTCCTCTCCCCCATGGCATCATTCAGATATTCCTGGCCGCTGTTTCTCATGCTGCCTGTTTTGTTTATAGTATTGTTCGGAGGAAAAGATAATGCTGAAAAAAATGGCTGAAAACAAAAAGCTTCATTATGGGGTTTTGACCGCTGTTTTACTTCTTGCCGCAGCCCTTCGCATAACAGGCTCATGGTGGGGTATGCCCAGGGGAGATATGCATCCCGATGAGGGGATAGTTTACTATGAGTCATACAACTGTGCCCTCGACAGGCACTTTGAGACAAAAATATATTACCGTCCAAACCATGTTTCGATCAAGCTTAACACTCTTCTTTACATAGGCATTCAGGAGCTGTATTTTAATCTTAAGGGTGAGACGGATTTTGCACAAAATTTTAACTCGCATATCGAGATCTTCCTTACAGCCTCAAGGATCCTGACGGCTCTTTTAGGTGTGGGATGCGTGGTATTTGCCTATCTTATAATATTGCCGTTTGGTAAAAACAGGGCTCTTTTTGCAGCTGTACTTTTTGCCCTCTTTCCCTCATTTATCATGCATTCCCACTACATTACCCCGGATATTCCCCTTCTGTTTTTTATGATGGGAACGCTCTTTTTCGCTGTAAGATACCTTAAAAAGCCCTCCGTGACAATGCTGTTTTGGATGTCTATGTTTACTTCCCTTGCAATCTGCGAGAAGTATCCCGGTGCTTTCGGATGCCTTATCATAGCATTCGCCGTTGTACTGACACATCTGAAAAAGCCTGTCAGGATCATACTTCACGGTCTCCTTGCGATCTTCTTTGTTGTCCTCGGCATTATGATCGTCTCCCCTGTCATACTTATCGATCTAAGGCAGGTGATAAATGTCATAGAAGGCCAGAATCACGCATACCACCTTGGAGCTGATGGTCTTAATTTCGGTCAGACCCTTGTTTATTACCTTAAGACCACGGGCACGGGCATAGGTCTTATCCCGGTTTTCTGCGGATTATTCGGTATATATGTATCCTTCAAAAAAGACTTTAAATACGCCCTTCTTCTTACTACATTTTTGATCTACCTGCTGCCGATTTCCAAACTGAGCGTTCACTGGGAGCGCTATACTCTTCCCCTCTATGCCGCAGGACTAATGTTTGCAGCCATCGGGGTATTCGGTCTTTCGGATGTTTTAAAGAAGCTCCCCGTTATAAGAAGCGGAAAACCGGCAGCATTGTCCGTTATAAAGATTCTTTATCTTGTTATATTCATATTGCCCATGATCAGCCTTCTTTCCGGCTCGATCGCCGTATGCGGAAGCTTTCTTGCTCCCGACAGCCGTACCGCCCTTATGGATCACTTTATCGGAGCAGGCATAACGGACAGCAACACGATATATGACTGTAATACACCCCTTTCCCCCGGGGGATATTTCGGCGCGTGGAGCGAGTTTGAAAACTGTGATCCCTCGACTCCCAAATACGGAAATAACCCCCAATATGTCGTTACCTCATCGGCTCAGAGGGATCTTTATCTTATATCCGACCCGGATATCTACGGCTGGATAGCTGATTTCTACCGCCGTCTGGACTCGGATTATGAGCTTGTCGAGGTAAACACGGTGGAGATTCCCGAGAGTCACTTCCTTGAGGTTAGCAATTTGTTCCACTCGATTAGAAGCATCTACAGATACGCAAAGGGCGCGATGTCCGGCTACGAGATCAGAGTCTACAGACTATGGTAGTTACCAGGCAGATCACGGAACATCGCCAATCTGTATTTTAAAATGTCACAGGAGACAGCAGATGAAAAAGAAGGCAACCTTTCTTACTTATCTTAAACAGATGCGCGTAAACAGCTGGCTGAAAAACCTTTTTGTTTTTTGTCCGGTTGTATTTTCGCTGGAGCTTTTCCGGTGGGAAGTGTTTTTACGCGCACTGCTGCTTACTCTTTCTTTTTGTCTTGTATCCTCGGCAATCTACACCTTTAACGATATAAGCGACATTAAAAATGACCGGGTCCACTCAGTTAAAAAGAACCGCCCCATTGCTTCCGGCATTATCCCTGTTCATACAGCATGGATACTTTTCGCCCTTCTTCTCGCAGCCGGGCTTTCGCTTTCCTTTTTCGTCAAGGTAAACGCATTTGTTTTTATCCTGGTATATGTTATCGTTAATATCCTTTACTCAAAATGGCTAAAAAGAAAAGCAGTCATTGACTGCTTTTGCATTGCCCTGGGCTTCGTACTGCGGGTTATGGTGGGCGGCACCGTTATTACCTCCGGAGTATCCAACTGGATGTTTTTAACCGTTGTATCTCTTTCTCTGTTCATGGCCTTCGGCAAGAGAAGAGGCGAGCTTACCGGCTACAGGGAGGGAGATACCCGTGATGTCCTTAAGCAGTACGATATGAATTTCCTAAACGGCGTGATCTTTACCTGTGCCGCTCTTACAATGGTCTTCTATTCACTCTGGTCCATCTCCCAGAAATCCGTGCTCGTATATACCGTTCCCATCGTACTTTTTATAGTGATACGCTATCTTCTTTTGGTATTTGCGAACCACTCCGAGGCGGACCCCACAACTCTTATACTGTCGGACAAAACCCTCCTTATCTCCTGCGGGATATACGGAATAATAATGCTGCTACTGCTGTATCATGATAGCCTTCCGTTTTCGTTTCCGGCTTTTTAAACGGCATATTCGCAGCTCATTCAACAGCCCCTGACTTTAGATACTCCGCCAGCTCATCCTTCATATACACAGGGCAGTCAATTGTGGCGAGGGTTCCGTCTTCGGTATACTCCTCGCTTATTACCGCGCCAGATGTATGGAGCCTTCCGAGAAGCTCTCCCTTTGAGAACGGGATAAGAACCTCCATCTTTTTCTCGCCTTTATGGAGGACCTCATTTATCCTCTTTAAAAGCTCATCTATACCCTCACCGGTCTTTGCGGATATATAGACGGTTACAGCGTTACCCTGTATGCCCTCCGCCACGCTCATGACCGAAGCCTCTTTAGACTCAAGAAGATCGGCCTTGTTCATTACATATATTCTCGGAATGTCCAGGGGCTCCAGCTCTGCCAGGGTTTTCTCCGTGACAAGACGATGCTGCTTATGGTATGGGTCCGAAGCGTCCAATACTATCAAAAGAAGCTGTGCGTACTTTATCTCCTCGAGGGTCGAGCGGAATGCCTTTACAAGACCATGGGGAAGATTTTCTATAAAACCTACCGTATCTGATAAAAGAAAATCCTTCTTATCCCCTGTATAAATACGCCTTACCGAGGTATCGAGGGTCGCAAAGAGCATATCCTTCTCAAATACCTTCTTCTCCTCCGTGTCCTCCGGATTTCTTTTTGTTACCTTCTCCGAAAGGGAAATGAGCCTGTTCATCAAGGAAGACTTTCCCGCATTGGTATATCCCACGAGAGCCACAGTGGGAAGCATTCCGCTCTGTCTCCCAAGCCGCTGGACCTTTCTCGTTTTGCTTATAGTATCAAGCTCCTTTGAAAGCTCTGCTAACCGATGGTTAATATGCCTTCTGTCCAGCTCTATCTGCGTTTCCCCGATACCTTTGTTGGAGCGGCTTCCGCTTCCACCGCCCTGTCGCCCAAGGTGCTGCCACATACCGGTAAGCCTCGGCAGCATAAAGTGTAAATATGCGGACTCGACCTGGAGCTTTGCCTCCCTTGTTTTAGCCCTCCTTGAGAATATCTCCAGTATAAGATTTGTTCTGTCCCATACCGGCACCTCAACAATTCTTTGAAGGTTCTTCATCTGGGCCGGGGAGAGATTTCCCTCAAATATGCAGTACTCCGCTCCCGTGTCTCTTATTGTATCCGCAATTTCGTATGCCTTTCCCTTACCGATATAAGTCCCGCTCTCGGGATGTTCGAGACTCTGGGTCACAATACCGGCGACCTCGAGATCGCAGGCTTCCACAAGACTTTTCATCTCTGTCATCGAGTGGTCAAAATCAGAGACCGTCCCTTCCTTTTCCCGATCCGGCGTGTTAAGCCCCACAAGAATTGCCTTTATTACTTCATTTGTTGTATTTGTGATTTCCGTCATTGACCTGTCTTCCCTGATAAATCAAACGCCCACACTGCAATTGCAGTGCAGGCTTAAATTACTTATCACTCTGTTTTTATGTAATAATAACAGAAAAACAGCTTAAAAACAAGCGTTCGGTATTATCGACTGCCATATTTTTCCGCAAGATAAATTCCTACCCGGCTCTCTATGGTCTTTATGACTTCATCAAGGCTTTTCTGACCGGCGAAATATGCCCCCGACTCTTCTGCTATTATAGAGTTAACGGGTCTTTCCCATAATGGTCTCGCAACTGCCGATTCTATTATTTCCCGGTAAGCGCTTACCTCTTCCTCCGTCAGAGGATGACGCAGAATTTCCTGTGATTCCCCTCCTTCGGGCGAAGTATAAATCTCCATTTTCTTAAGAGGTCCATCCTCCGATCTAAGAAGCTCTATCTGCTCTTCCACAAGCCTTTTGTCAGAGGGTATTCCGTAGGGCGTCCCAGAGTACGCAGTATCTATTTGAATACTCCCAAGATAATACTCAATAAAATCCCACGCGCCCTCCTTATGGTCCGACCATGAGGTTATTGCAAGCGCAGCTCCGTTAAGATAGTAAATCTCATGCCCTCCTTTTCCGTCAAAGGTTGGATATCCGATATAGCGATAATCTTCTCCAAAAGTATTTAATCCGCAGTATTGCATATCCTCCAGCCTGTCATTAGCGCACCACTTCAGTATCGTGGTAGCAGTCGGAATAGCCGTGTTAGATACAATCCCACCCTTTCCGGCATACTCCCTGGCATATTCCATTATCATACGGAAATCCTCATTGTCAAAGGAACAGGAACCTGTATCGATATTCACAAAATGCTCAAGATTACGATACAGACACAGATTCAGCACATCCCACTCTCCAAAGTTTTCCTGAAGATTTTTATCGGGATTGGACAGGTCGTACTCTATAAGACTTCTGACGGTCCAATCTCCGCTGTCAGGGAATTCACTGTCTCCGGTTAAATATGATGAGATACCAAATGTGGGGGGTATGGCTGCCAGGAATTCTCCTTCTCTGAAACCATCAAGAACATTTTCAAAATAGTTGTTAAGATCGACCTCGCTGCTGTTTTCCACATAGCTGTTTAGATTTTCAACATATCCTTTGGTTATAAAATCGCCTATATTTGTGCTTAAGCCAAGATCGATCATATCCGGCGGATTCTCACCCAGAAGGTCCAGCATCATTTTGTCCCTGTCCTCCTCCGTTGCAATATATTCCCCTTCATTAAAGACTCTTGTTACAATGCGGTAATCCGACTGCGACCGGTTATAGCTCGATATAGCGGACTGCAGAGATGTTGCGATTGAAAAGGTGTCTATCACGATATCCACAGGTCCGTCACTTGTCTCCTCCCCGTTCTTCTCTGTAATTTTGGCTATTTCGCACTTTCCGAGATCAAAATCATCTATCAAAACAATATACTCTTCTCCAACTCTCTCAAGTTTCCTTACCTTGTTTCCCTCTATTCCCACATCAAGCCAGTTCAGTATCTCTCTGCACTTTCCCTTTGCCGGATCGTACTCATACATTTTATCAAAATCTGCGAGGATAAGCCTGCCTTCCCCTCCCGAGCCTATGACATTGTAATAAGTCTGTGGCAGGCCTGCAAGGTTTTCCAATTGATTACCATTCAAGTCATACTGCCTTATCGTATTTTTTGCACCATCGCCTTCGATGGTGTAGATCCGGTCCGCCTCACCTGCCGTGAAAGACCATATATTTATATCCTCCGGAAAATCAAAGGAGCTCTCTATATTTCCTCCTGCATCAAACCTGTACAGGGTAACCTTCCTTGCATTATCCAGCACCCGGTCCCAGAGAAGGTAATACTCTCCGTCATTTGAAATATCAAATAAACCGGGATATATCCACTTCTCCCCGGAGATAAGCTCAGTCCCTGTTTCCGCCTCTTCCCCGCTTCCATACCTGTAAACATATATCCCGCCGTCTCCCGAAGGATCCATGGACACATAGAAGGGCTCCCCGCCCTTTAACGCCGTGGAGTACATCCTTATACTGTCACTGTCCCCAAGCTCCGTAAATTCAGCCTTGTATTCCTTTAAATTCTCCGTTTCCTTCAGATCAGCCACAATATTTTTGTCAGTTCTTTCATAGCCTGTCATGACCTCTCTGTTTTTTCCCGAGCTGCAGCCTGTAAAAACATTAATGGTCATTATAAATGTCAAAACAAATGCAATGATCTTTTTTGTATATTTCATACTTTCCTCCTGCCAAATCGTTTTTTATTAATCTGCCGTGTACTATATAGTAAAATAATAGCATTATCCCGGACATACGGCGGTTAAGATATGGTTATAACCCGGTTAAGATTTGGTAAAGAAGAAAATAAAACATAAAAAAGAATCCCGCGCTTTATTAAAATAAGCGTACGGGATTCTCCGTTTCCTGTTTTCTATTTGAGCCACACAAAAACGCAGAACAGAATAAATAAAAAGAAAACCACTACAAACACGACTGCCACCAGCATTGCGGCAAGTAGAACCCCCTTCGTCATTGAGAGTGTCTCCTTTATGCCAAGAGGCTCCGATACTCCTGCCCGGTCTCTGGCAGTTCTTTGGGAAATGCCTCCCGGCTCTTTTGTCTCGCCGCGCTCTTTTTTCTCCCGCGCCTTTTCATCAAGAGCGGGATTATACCATGGCATTCCCTCAAGATTCATATTTGCGATTGTTCGTCCGTCATCGACCCACTTTGTCTTTTTCATCAGCCTTTTCCTTATCCGCGGCAGCCTTGCTTTCAGCCTCAAACTTTGCGTTCATCTCGGGCGTGTTGAAAAGATGGCAGGCGGTAAAATGACCGGGCGTTATCTCTCTGTACTCGGGCTGGCAATACTTGCACATCTCCATGCACTCGCTGCAGCGGGTGTGGAATTTGCAGCCGCTGGGCGGATTTGCGGGAGAAGGAATGCTTCCCTCGAGAATAATACGGTTCATCTGGGCATCCGGATCAGGGATCGGGATTGCGGAGAAAAGAGCCTTGGTGTACGGATGCAGAGGATTTGCGTACAGCTCCCCTGTCTCGGCGTACTCCACCATATTTCCAAGGTACATAACACCTACTGTATCCGAGATATGCTCAACGACCGAAAGGTCATGGGATATGAACAGATATGTAAGTCCGAACTGCTCCTGAAGCTCCTTCAAAAGGTTTATGATCTGCGCCTGGATAGAAACATCAAGCGCGGACACAGGCTCATCGCACACGATAAATTCAGGGTTCAGCGCAAGTGCTCTCGCTATGCAGATACGCTGACGCTGTCCTCCCGAGAACTCATGGGGATAACGGTCCTTGTGGTACTCCTGCAGACCGCAGGCCTTCATTATACGGGTAATATAATCGTCATACTCCTCAGGGGGAACAATTCCGTGCTCGCGGACCGCCTCACCGATTATTTCTCCTACGGGGATTCTGGGCGAGAGGCTTGAGAAGGGATCCTGGAATACTATCTGAATCTTCGGGCGGAGCTTTCTAAGCTCCTCCTTCTTAAGCTCAAATATATCGATACCGTTAAAGAGAACCTCACCGGAGGTTTTCTCCTGAAGGCGCAGAAGCGTGCGTCCCGTCGTTGACTTGCCGCATCCGGACTCTCCAACGAGACCCATTGTCGTACCGCGCTTTATAGTAAAGGATACACCGTCAACCGCTTTGACAAACCCGAGGGGCTTTCCGAAAAAGTTCTTGGCGGTGGGGAAGTATTTCTTAAGGTCACGGACTACAAGGACATCTTCAGATAAAGTTTCCGTATCAGCATTTGTATTTATATTGGTATTTTCGTTTGCCATTACAGATCCTCCACATTAACAGGGTTCGGATATCCCATAACCTGTCCCTCATCATAAAACCTATAGCATGAAACGACATGCGTGTCGCTTATCTTTATCTCCGGAGGATAGTTTCCGAAGCCTGCCTCCTTGTTCCTGCACTTGTCACAGGTATATTCACATCTGTCTCTGAAGTAGCAGTAATCCGGCATATTGACAGGGTTGGGTACGCTTCCGGGGATATTGTAAAGCTCATCCACCTTTTTGCCTACAACGGGCTTTGATTTCATAAGTCCGATGGTGTAAGGGTGGCAGGGATTACTGAATATATCCCTTGTTGTACCCTTCTCTATAACACGGCCCGCGTACATAACGACAACATAATCCGCCATATTTGCAACAACTCCGAGGTCATGGGTTATAAGCATGATCGAGCTGTTTACCTTCTCCTTAAGACCTTTGAGAAGGTCAAGAATCTGGGCCTGGATGGTAACATCAAGAGCTGTCGTGGGCTCATCCGCGATAATAAGCGAAGGGCGGCAGGCAAGGGCGATGGCGATCATTACACGCTGGCGCATACCTCCGGAAAGCTCGTGGGGGAACATCTCATATACGCCCTCCTTGTTGGCAATGCCCACAAGTTCAAGCATCTCGAGAGTTCTCGACTTGATATCCTCCTTGCTCATCTCCGGATTGTGAAGCTTTATAACCTCATTTACCTGCTCACCGATACGGAATACGGGGTTTAAGCTGGTCATGGGCTCCTGGAATATCATGGACATCTTGTTGCCGCGGATATTCTGCATTACGCTGGTGGGAGTCTTTACGATATTTATCGCATCGCCGTCCCCGTCTATATTAAGCCTTATCTCTCCGCCCACGGTCTGACCGGAGGGGCGCTGTAACAGCTGCATGAGAGAGAGACTTGTAACACTTTTTCCGCATCCAGACTCGCCTACGATACCCACGGTGGAGCACTTCGGAACCTCGAATGAAATTCCGTCCACCGCCTTTACGACTCCGATATCGGTAAAGAAGTAGGAGCAGACATTGTCGAACTCAACAACATTGTTATTGTCCTTCATCTTTGTCTTGTAAACCGACTCCGGAACATTTTTGCGCTTTCTTTCTTTCTCAAGACGCCTTGTTATCTGGCGGTTTCTGCGGGTTATCTTCGCAGTTTCTCTGTTTGAAATATAAGAACTTTTCTTAGCCATTTTCCTCTTCCCCCTTAGCGTTTCATCTTAGGATCGAAGGCGTCGCGAAGACCGTCGCCGACAAAGTTAAAGGCAACAACCGTAAGGCAGATGAGAAGTCCGACGGGAATCCAGATATATGTATAGGATTTCATCGCCTCTGCAGTGGAAACGGAGTTTATCATCGTTCCCCATGAAGCGAGAGGGTGCTTAACACCCAGTCCCAGGTAGGAAAGTGTGGACTCCGTAATGATAACGCCGCCGAGTCCGGATGTAGCCGTAACGATAAGCTGCGGCATAACATTTGGGATAAGGTGGCGGAATATACGCTTGCTGTTCTTAAGTCCGATGGCTTCCGCGGCAACCATGAATTCCTGCTCCCTCAGGGAGAGTATCTGACCTCTTACAAGTCTTGCAACTCCCGCCCATCCCAGGACTCCGAGAACCACCATCATCCATACAAGACGGGTGTAGGGCTTAAGCTTCATGGCATCGAACATTGCACCCATTATGATAAGTATGGGCATGCTCGGGATACAGTAGAAGATATCTACCGCACGCATTATTATGTTATCGACCCAGCCTCCGAAGAAGCCTGCGATACCACCCATGATGATACCGAGAACATTCTCAAGTATTACGACTACAAAAGCAACCATAAGTGAGACACGGCCGCCGTACATCATACGGGCGAGCACATCCATGCCGTCTCCGTCCGTTCCTGCAAGGTGCTGGGAGGTCGGGCGGGCGAAGGTGTCGATAAGGTATACAACCTGCTCTACCGTCATAACATAGGAGTCATTCTTGCTGTTGATGGTTACTTCACGGTCTTCCTTTATAAGCTCACCGTTTTCGTCGTAGGTATATGCACCGTCAGCGTCCACCTGCGCTATAGGCCAGGTAAACTTTCCGGTCTTTGCTCCGGTCTCCGCCATCTCGTCAATGACCTCGCGGGCCTTCTCCTTAAACGCCAGCTCGAGGGTATCCTCACCGCTGTAACGGCGGATAACCATAGTCGAGAATGCGGCAACGGGATTGGTTTCATCCGAAGTATTGTAAATCAGAGTCTCATCATCCTCGGAGACAACACGGTAGGTATTGCCGTCCGCCGAAAACTCTCCGCTCTCAATGGATGCCATAAGCGCAGCCACCTCAAATTCCTCGGAGATCTTGAAGGAGGGGTCATAAGCATCAAATACATATGTGGTAAGAAGCGCTATCCTCTCCTGTCCGGTTACATGATAGACCGTAATCCCGTCGGAATCCGCGGTCACTGTGTACTCTTCGTTTTTATAGGTAAACCTTCCGCCCTCCGCGTTTTCGGAAACGAGTTCCTCGAAGGCGTCCCCCTCTTCCTTTACAAGGTAATCAAAGCCCTCGCTGGCGCGATAGACGGTGTAATTCTTCTTGTCCTGAACAAGTGTAAACTCGTCACTTCCGATGGTAAAGTGGAGCGTCTTGGAGCTTATGGCTTCTTTTATCTTATCCGCAAGTCCGTCAATCTCCTCCGCTCCCGCCTCGTAGGTAAGAACTGCGCCGATGGTGCTGTAATTAGCGTATTTAACGGAGCCCGACTTTGTCGCATATTTCTCTGCGGCAGTTGCGTACAGGGAGTAAATATTGTCAGCGTTCTTTACAAGATTGTATGTATTACCGTCGCTGCTTATAAGAGTCATCTCCGTCTCGGATGCACTCTTCATCTGGTTGATATTGGCGGTAAGCTTGTTCTTAACGGAATAGTGCACCTCCGCGTCCTTGTCCAGCATAAGGAGCGTATACTCGGTCCTCTCCTTTGCCTGAGCGTAATCTATAAGCGAATTGTCGTACTTATAGAAGATCTGGGTCTGGCTGTAAGGATAGAATATCGGCGCGATAAACGCGAAAACAAACATGAAGATAAGGATCAGTGATCCCACTATCGCAAGTTTGTTTGTAATAAAGCGCTTGAAGACAAGCTGTCCGGGGCTTAATACCTTAACACGCTCGGTGCTGTCAAGGCTGATCTCGCTGTCAGCTTCCTCCGGTCCTCCGGCCTGCTTTGCCTCCCGTGCCTTTCTCTCTCTTTCCTTTAATTCCTCGTTTATACTCTTATGAATGGCTATGTTTCCCTTGCGCCCCTCGGGAGCGATCCTGTCCATGCCATCAGAATCTTTATATATATTCATGTCCGGCTTCCTCCCTTTAATTTACTCTTACTCTGGGGTCAACCACAGCGTAAAGGATATCTGAGATCAGATTTCCGAGAAGTGTCAAAATAGAGATAAATGCAAGGTAGAACATTGTAAACGGAATATCTCCGGTTATCATAGCCTGGTATGCATAGTATCCGATACCGCGGATTCCGAAAAGCGTCTCGGTTATAAGCGCTCCGGAGAAAAGTCCGGGAAGTGAACCGCCGAGGATCGTAACAAGGGGAATAAGGGTATTTCTGAAGGCATGCTTGCTTATAACCTTGCTCTCCGGAAGTCCCTTGGCTCTTGCGGTACGAACATAATCCGCGTTCAATACCTCGAGCATATTGGTACGGGTATAACGCATAAGTCCTCCGATACCGACTATCGTAAGAGTAAGTATAGGAAGGACAAGGTGATTGGCAAGATCCCAGAATTTACCCGCCGTGCTGAGTGTCGTGTAATATCTTCCCTGCATTCCGACAAGCTCGAACCATCCGAGCTTAACGGAAAAGATAAGCTTAAGCACGGTCGCCACGAAGAATGTAGGCATTGATATGGCGACCATGGAGACGACGGTAACGGCATAGTCCGTAAAGCTGTATTGTTTTCGCGCCGCGACGACTCCCAGCGGTATCGCTATGAAAATCTCCAGAACAAAGCTTATGAGTCCCATAACGAAGCTGTACCATATACAGGAGTTGAAAAGATCGGTAACAGGCATTGTCTGTGACCAGCTGTCTCCGAAATTACCCCTTACGGTATTTGAGAGCCATATTCCGTAGCCCTTGATTATTCCCTGATCCATACCGTACTGGGCGTTCAGCTCATCGATCCACTGCTGTGCGCTCTTGGTATTTCCGGGACGCGTAGCCAGCTCTCTGGCGGTCTTCTCAACATAGCTTGTGGGAAGTGAATACTCCAGGATATAGATTATAAATGTGACGAAGAAAAAGATTATCACACTCAATCCCAGTCTCTTTGCGATAAATTTAGCCATAACTAAACCCTTACCCCTTAAATTCTAATATTTCTTAAAACGAGTAACCGTTTATTACCTCACAGGAGCCTTTTCGCAAAGGTCAAAATCCTCTGTCAAATCCGTTCCTGTAAAGTAATAAACGGGCCTGTAAAAAAATCTACAGGCCCTTTGCCTTTAAGTCAAAAAACCATTTTCGAACTCTTAGTTCATCTCAAGAAGCTCGATATCGTTCATCCAGCCCCAGAAGGTTGTGATATCAGGAGTTACGGTATCCATGTTCACACGCTCGGTGGAGAATACGATAGCGTTCTGTCTCTGATAGGTAGGAACCTCAACTGCCCAGTCAAGGATGATCTCAAGGCACTCCTTGTAGGTAGCCTTACGATAGGACTGGTCTGCGCTCTCTCTTGCAGCTACGATAAGCTCATCGAGCTCGTCGGAGGTGATTGAGTAGTGGTTGGAGGTTGTACCTGCCATGTAGTTTGAAGAGTGGTAAACCTGATACATATCAGGATCTACGGTTGCTCCCCATGCTGCAGCCCACATATCAGCGGTATCTGCATCAAGTGCATCCCAAAGGATGTTTGAGTCTGAAGGGTCGTTGATCTCAAGGGTGATACCAACGGAAGCAAGTGCCTCCTTAGCTGCGGTAAGGATACCGTATGCAGGGTGATCACCTGTACCGCCACCGGGGATGATAACCTCATAGGTCATTCTTGCTCCTTCGGGAGCTGCGGTGAACTGTCCGCTTGCCTCATCATAGGTAAAGCCGGCCTTCTTGAGGAAGGATACAGCTGCTGCGAGAGCTGCGTCTGACTTCTGCTCATCAGTCATATCTGAAGTGTAGATGTCGTTTCCGTCAGCGTCTACGGAATATGCAAGTCTGTAGCCTGCGTCAGCGGGCTTGGGTGCTGCCCAGGAGGTGTTGGAGATAGGATACTGGATAACGGTAGCCATCTCGCCGTAGTAAGAATTGATAACAGTGTCTCTGTAGCAAGCGAAGAGGGTAGCAAATGCCTTTCTGAGTGCCTTGGACTCCTCGCTGTCCTTCTGATCGCCAACCTTCATGTTGTTAGCGGAAAGTCCGATATAACCATAACCAAGGTTGTCTACAAGGCTGGTGGTAAGAACATCACCGTTGATCTCGCCGTTTGAGTTGTAGCTCTTGATGTTTCCAAGAACCTCAAGGCTCATTGAAGGATCGGAGATATCGAAGGTTCCCTGTGCTACGCCGGTAAGCTTATCTGCGGACTGGGTCTCCTTGAAGTTGATGTACTTGATCTTAGGCTCGCCCTTGTAGTAGTTAGCGTTTGCCTCGTAGGTGATAACACCGTTCTCATAGCTGATGAACTTGTATGCACCTGCGCCCATGGGCTCAAGAGTCTTGGACTTGATGATGCTCATGTCACCCTTTACAAATCCAAATCTGTTGTTGTCATAGTCGTAAAGTGAAGGATCACCATAGTAGTGAAGAGGAGCAACGGTAATTCCGAGCTGGTAGATAGCAACTGCATCGAACTTGTCCATGGTAACGCGAACGGAGTAATCACCGGTCTTCTCGATACCCTCGATATTTGCAGCAGAATCACCAACGGTTACTGTCTTGTTGTAGTTATCATAATCGCTCATAAGCTCTTCTACAAGAGAACCGGCGGTCTCGGTGGAGCTCATGGTAGCAAGGTCATAATCATAAGCCTCAAGCATGATGTAGAAGATGTCGGTTGTTGTAGCATCTTCGGGTGCGTCAAATCCCCAGTTCGCAATAGCTGTAGCAGGAGTATCCTCAGCGGTGTTGTAGCCTGCAGCCACAAGATAATCGACTATCTCCTGAACGAATGCGGCACCTGCCTCATCAAGGCTTGCCCAGAATGCAGTCTGTGTAGCCTCATCCCAATAGGTGAAGTCTGTATTGTCACGGCCTGCCTGAAGCATATAGGTTACGAGTGAACCCATGTTGCTTCTGTATGCCTCCATACCCTTGATGGGAAGGGTGTAGAAGGTTGAAGAACCATCATACATGGGATCGGAAAGAACATACATATTGAAGATAACATCATCAGCGGTCATAGGCTCGCCATCGGAGAACTTGATGTCGTCTCTTAAGGTGAAGTCATATACAACTGTTCCGTCATCGTTCTGGGTAACCTCGCAATCAGCGATTCCGGTGTAGGTGTAATCGGTTCCGTTGTAAGGAATGGTCTCTCCCTCGATGCCCTTGAGGATGATGTTACCTTCACGGTCTGAGGAAAGGAGTCCAACCTGGGTCATTGCTGCAGCGTCCTGATCGTACGCGGTGGTAGCGAAGAAGGGGCTGAACTTGCTGGAGAACTGGTCGTAACCAACGACAAGTGTCTTGTCTCCTGCGGGTTCCGCAGCGGGCTCTGTCTCTGCAGCGGGCTCTGTCTCTGCAGCGGTCTCTGTCTCTGCGGCAGGTTCTGTAGCTTCTGTGTTTTCTGCTTCGGTTTCAGTATTTGAATCCGCAGCGGGTGTCGGCTGTGCGTTAGAGCAGCCGGCGAGAGTTCCTACAACCATGGCAAGGCCAAGAAGGGTTGCAAGACTCTTTTTGATCTCTTTTTTCATAATTTTTTCCTCCTTTATGAAATCTGCTGTCATTTAAAGGCTTTTCTTTCATAGGATATGAAAGAAAAGGGGTATACCCCTTTTGAAGTACACATTATACTTTACCTTATAAAATAAGCTATAAAATTATAACATACCCCTCCGAATAAATCAAACTGTTTCCTTAATCTGCCTCAGTTTTATGCAGGTTTTCCTGCCTTATCTCGCTGATTTTGGAAACCAGTTTCCGTCCGATAAAAAAATAAGCGCCAAATATCGCGGTTTGCAGGCCGTCGCAGATCAAAAACAAAATATCCCGCCAGTCAGAGTTTCCTGCTTTTATAAGGCATATTATAGCCCCGACAAGGGATATCAGTCCCAGTAAAGCACCTATGAAGCCTATGGGTCTGAACATTTCAAAGCCCACAGACTTTTGTTTTTTTGTGTTTTTATCCCTTTGGGGCATATACATAGCGATGCTCCGGACGAGAAAAACATAGGTAAGGAAGTTTACCGCGTATGGCAGGATTGCATATACCGTATGCGCCGGAGTGCTTTCAAAAAAAAGTCCCAGCACGAAAAGCGCGGCAGCAAACGCCCCGAGGAGGATCATAACAAGCGCTGTCCTTTTGTGCTCTTTCTCCGTCTCCAGGGATTCGTACAGAGCTCCCGCATATACATAGACCTCCTTTACCTTCCCCTCCGGAGTATCCTGCAGTTCCACTTTTATGTCCTTTAAGTTCTTATCGATGATCATTGTTTTTATCCTTTCCGACAGATCATAAATACTTTGCGCTAAAGGAGTAAATATGTTAAAATATCCTTTGCTGATATTTAAGGCAAATATTATTTAAGTATTTAAGGAGCAGCATATGTCCACATTCGGAATTTTATTGTTTACGGTTACCCCCGGCTTTATAATCATGATTGCCGTACTTGTCGTGATCATAGCCGTTTTTATAGTTCTTTACATTCTCGGAAAGAAAGCCCAGAAAAAGCAGGACGAGCAGCAGGCCATGATGCAGGCAAACAAACAGTATGTAACGATGCTCGTCATTGACAAGAAGAAGCTTTCGGTCACGAAATCCGGTCTTCCCCAGACCGTTATCAACCAAACGCCCAAGTATCTCCGCTGGCAAAAGCTTCCCGTCGTCAAGGCTAAGGTCGGTCCCCAGATGGTCACCTTGATCTCGGACGACAAGATTTTCGACAGCCTTCCTCTTAAGAAAGAGATAAAGGCAGGGGTCAGCGGACTGTACATTGTGGATTTCAAGGGAGCCCACGGCAAAATAGCCGCTCCCGAGAAAAAGCAAAAGAAGGGATTTGCGCGCCTGATCGAAAAGCTCCAGGAAAAAGCCGGAGCAAAGCCCCTGTAGTAATCCAAAATATATCACGCCGGATGGTATTCCTGATTCGGAATGCTATCCGGCTTTTATATTTATCGAAGCGTTTGCAGGTTCTCCTCCCCCGAGACTCATAAGATAATCTATCTCTATATCAAGCGAGGATTCCCCCGTCTTTATCTCCATAAACTTTGTATAGGTCTCAAGCATCATGCTCCCCAACGGTGTTCTGTACATCGACCGGTTTTTCCTGCCCACCTCAAAGATCATCACCGTATCGGTGTTTCCCTTGTACTCCACCGTAACAGTCCCGCCCTCGACCTTTATAAGGGCTTTCCTTTCCTGCCCGCTCGCAGCGTCCTTTTCCGTGTATCTTAAATAATGCTTACCGTTTTTCTCATATAACCAGCCGTCGCACTCGGTAACCACGGTTTCTCTGTCCCTGCCCTCTCCGTGTGTTCCGGTTATTCTGATCCTTACATTTTCCATTTTTATCTGTCCAAGGGGTTGTCTGTATCTTACAGATGTATATTATAGCATCTGATGTGATTTAAATTGTCTCTGTAACAAAAATATCTTTCGCGGGGCACCGGGGATCGTTTTTCATATTGAGTGCGGCCGTCCTTGCAGTCTCCGCATCCCTGAATATTCCGAAGACCGTCGGTCCGCTTCCGCTCATAAGAGAGCCTTCTGCGCCATATTTAATAAGCTGTTTTTTTAATATCTCCACATCGGGGCAGGCCGGAATCGTAACTGTTTCCAAAATGTTGCCGAGGAGAGAGGAAATCTCCTTGTAACCATTGGATAATTCTTCCGCTCTGCATTTATCTGTACCATTCTTATCTGCGCAGTTTTTTTCTGACTTGTCTTCGCCGGATCCTCTCCCCAATGCAGCAGTCTTTTTTATAACATCTACCATTGCCGCAACATCCGGATGTATCGGATTTTCCATTGCATCAAGCGTCTCGTAGACATACTTCGTGGAAACTCCGGCCCCGGGCTTTGCGATAACAAGGTTTAATCCCTTTAAAAGCGGAAGCCGTGTGAGTTTTTCCCCGATGCCCTCCGCCAGCATGGTTCCCCCCATAATGCAATAAGGGACATCCGCTCCTATCTTAACTCCGAGCCCGCAGAGCTCTTCATCCGAAAGTCCAAGTTCAAATAACTCGTTTATTCCGTGAAACGCAGCCGCCGCGTCCGTGCTTCCCCCGGCCATTCCGGCAGACATAGGGATATTTTTCACAAGCTTTATTGTTACACCCTTACCTTCGGGAAACTTTGGCAGAAGGAGCTGTGAAGCCCGATAGATGAGGTTATCCTTTAAATTTTCCGTGATGGTTATTTTTCCGGTTTCGAGCTTTATTCTCTCCTCACCACCGCAATCGAACATATCAAAAGAAAGCTCGTCAAACAGCCCTACCGTCTGCATTATCATGCAGACCTCGTGGTAACCGTTTTCGAGCTTTCCTTTTACATCCAGTGACAGATTTATTTTTGCGTATGCTTTTTTGTATATAGGCAATGTCCGTATCCTCTCACCATATGCTTTATCGTTTTCGCTTCATACCTGAAATCCGGCCATATACCGCATATCCCGGCTTTATTTTACCGGATTTTTCATGCTTACTCTTGAATTTGCCTCGACGGACTCTGTAATAAAAGCATTCGAGCCGATAACGGCATCGTGACCTATCACTGTCTCACCGCCAAGTATGGATGCACCGGCATATATCGTAACCCTGTCTTCAATGGTGGGGTGTCTCTTGACACCGCGAAGGCTCTGACCGCCTCTTGTAGAGAGCGCGCCAATGGTCACACCCTGGTACACCTTTACATATTCCCCGATAACCGTAGTCTCTCCGATAACTATTCCGGTACCGTGGTCTATACAGAAATATTTTCCGATAGTCGCCCCAGGATGGATATCAATCCCTGTGCGGGAGTGGGCGTACTCCGTCCACATTCTCGGTATGATGGGAACTCCGAGCAGAAAGAGCTCGTGAGCGATCCTGCTTATGGTGACTGCCCTAAGCCCGGGATAGCAGAGAACTATTTCATTGGTATTAAAAGCAGCCGGGTCTCCCTCAAAGGAAGCCTGAACATCTGTCTCGGCGTACTCTCTTACCATGGGAAGTCTCCCAAGGAACTCTTTCGTGATCCTTACGCCTTCCTCTGCGAGATCTGTCTTACAGCGTCCTTCGTACTGCGCTTTCTGACAAAGAGCCGTTGCGACCTGAACACTGAGTTCCTCAAAGACATCCTCTATAAGCTCCGAAAGCATTTTTTCATCAGAGCTGACAGAGCGCCCGTCGACTCTGAAATATGTGGGATAAACAAGCTTTATCAGCCTGTTCAGAATACTGTTCAAAGTCTCCCTGTCCGGCTGGTCACACAAATTTTCGGGGTTTAATATACTCTTTTTTTTATAGCTGTCCGCAAGTCCGCGGACAATCTCCCCGATTTCAGAATTTTCTGACATATACTTTTCCTCGTTCGGTCTTGCGGATTATTTTCCAAAACGCTTTTTCTTCCTGCCGCCGTCATCGGGATCCTTGGATGTCTCCTTTGCCACGGCATTGAGACTGTCCCCGGTCAGCTTATCAAATGCGATAAGAGCCTCCCTTGCTTCCTTTGAAAGTCTCTCTGGTGTCTGGATAATGAGATTGATGTAATGGTCTCCCCGGACTCCCTTGCTCCTCCATGAAGGAACTCCCTTTCCGCGAAGCCTTACACGCGTTCCGGTCTGTGTTCCGGCTTTAACATCATATACAACCTTGCCGTCCACGGTATCTATAAGAACCGATCCGCCAAGGGTTGCAACCGCGATTGAGATTGGAACATTCGAGAAAATATCAAAGCCGTCTCTCTGGAATACCGGATGAGGTCTTACCCGTACCTCTACGCGGGCATCGCCTCTCGGACCTCCGTTTCTTCCGGGATCTCCGAGTCCGGGCATATTGACTGCCTGGCCGTTGTCGATTCCCGCAGGAATATTGACGGAGTATTTCTTCTTCATCGGCACAAAACCATTTCCACGGCAGTCCGGACATTTCTCGCGGATTATCTTACCGGAGCCCTGACAGTCCGGACAGGGTTCAACGCTTCTCATCATTCCGAGCATGGACTGACGGGTTCTCACAACCTGACCTTTACCGCCACAGGTTGAACAGGTTTCGGGCTTTGTTCCCT
>JAFVCL010000098.1 GCA_017479285.1 Lachnospiraceae bacterium | reverse complement strand
GGGATCCTTGATTACACGCTCTTTTCGGACAATAAGGAATTCTACTCCTGCTATAAGATGATGAACACGAGGAGCGGTAAAGTTTATAATGACAATTTTGAACTCCGTGTGTTAGAATTAAATTCAGTAGAACTCGCTACTGAAGAAGACAAAAAACACAAGCTTGACGAATGGGCAAAGCTCTTTAAGGCACAGACCTGGGAGGAACTCAAAATGATAGCTGATAAAGACCCCGCAATGAAATCCGCCGTTTCCTCGATATACCGCTACGAAGCTGACGAGAATGTACGCAAGCGCTGCCGCGACCGCGAGGATTACCTGCGGAATGAGTATTTTATGCATAGAGACCTGGAACTGACTAAAAATGAATTGGATATGACTAAATCCGAGCTCGAGGGAACTAAATCCAATCTTAGCAAAACTAAGTCCGAACTTACCGAAGCCAAGACCGAACTTACCGAGACCAAGTCCGAACTTACCGAAGCCAAGTCCGAGCTTACCGAGACCAAGTCCGAACTTACCGAAGCCAAGACCGAACTTACCGAGACCAAGTCCGAGCTTACCGAAGCAAAATCCGCATTATATGACCTTCAGGAGAAAAATGCGCAGATGGCAGATGAAATTGCCTCTTTAAAGGCACAGTTGCGTTCAAAAAACAGCGTGGAGTAGATATTTTCTTCCTGCGAAACTATTATAAATTGATATAGAACCACGAATATTTTTCAAAATACTATGTTCGTCACATCTACCTCTGCTCTGCATAATGCGAATCCCTGTGTGTCAATTTGCTCTATTTATATTGCATTTTGTTTCTTATAGCATTTTGCTATATAAGGTATTCTGTTTTAACAATAATATTTTTTCTTCATAAAGAGGTGAAAATCTTATGAACGCGGAATACTCAGCCACCATCACGGAAAATATAAGGATGTATCGGAACCTTCGTGGTCTTACACAGGAAAATATGGCAGAAAAGCTCATGATAGATTCGCAATACTACGCACAGCTCGAACAGGGAAGACGAAATTTCACAATAGAAAGGATTATCGACGCCTGCAGGATTCTGGGGGTTAAGATCGAGGACATCGTACATTTTGAAGAGCCCAGAGAAAACACCGCGCCTCTTATAGAAAGCATCAACAGAAAAATCGCCGGTGCCTCTCCAAAACAGCTTATGCTGATTGAGAAATTCATCGACGAATTTGTGGATTTTGTCTGAGCCTTATGGCGGTTATTTCTTACTTTCACAATTGATACTGATTGTCAGATATGTTTTACAATGTGTAAATAAAAAAGGCTGTCGCTTTAGATATAATCTACTGCGACAGCCCCTTATTACATACTTTACTTAAGCTTCCAGATATCTCGGTTGTACTCGTCTATTGTGCGGTCACTTGAAAAGAATCCGGCCTTGGCGATATTTACAAGAGCCTTCTTCTTCCATTCAGTTCTCTTTTCATAATCCCTGAACGCCGTATCCTTAACCTTTATATAGTCCTCGAGATCAAGAAGTGTCATAAACCAGTCCTTGTTAAGAAGCTCATTGTAAAGCCTGGTAAGCCTCTTTTTGTTTCCGCGTTTTACCACTTCTTCGCTTACAATAAAGTCCACTGCTTCCCTTATGGTCTTGCTCTTCTTATAGAAATCCTTTGAAACATAGTCAGCCTTAGCATAATGCTCTATAACCGCATCCGATTTTTCTCCGAAGATATATATATTGTCGCTTCCTACAAGCTCGTCGATCTCAACATTTGCACCGTCGCTGGTTCCAAGCGTGACAGCTCCGTTAAGCATAAACTTCATATTTCCGGTTCCGGAAGCCTCCTTTGAAGCAAGGGATATCTGCTCCGAAATATCGCAGGCGGGAATAAGCTTTTCAGCGTAGGAAACATTATAGTTTTCTACCATTACGACCTTCATGTACTTATTGACATCGGCATCATTATTTACAATATCGGAAAGTACAAGGATCAAATGAATTATATCCTGTGCGATCACATAAGCGGGAGCGGCCTTTGCGCCAAAAATAAAGGTAATCGGTCTCTTGGGAAGCTTTCCGCTCTTTATCTCGAGGTACTTATGGATAATATAAAGCGCATTCATTTGCTGGCGCTTGTACTCATGCATACGCTTAACCTGAATATCAAAGATGGACTCGGGATCGATGCTGACCTTCTCCTTCTTCTCAAGATACTCTGCGAGTGCGATTTTTTTCTTCTTTTTTATATCTGCGATTGCGTCAAGAACTTTCTTGTCGTCTTTAAACTTAAGGAGCTTCTCAAGCTCGTTTGCATCCTTCTTGTAAGCGGTTCCGATGGTCTTGTCCAAAAATGCAGTAAGCTCACGGTTACAGCTCATAAGCCAGCGGCGGAAGGTTATTCCGTTGGTCTTGTTATTAAACTTCTCCGGATAAATCTTATAGAAGTTGTTAAGCTCGGTATCCTTCAGAATATCGGTGTGGATCGCAGCAACCCCGTTTACGCTGTAGCCATAATGAATGTCAATATGCGCCATATGTACCCGCTTTTGCTTATCAATGATCTGGACCGTGGGATCGTCAAACTTTGCCTTGACCCTCTTGTCAAGTTCCCTGATGATCGGGACAAGCTGGGGAACAACCTCTTTAAGATAATCAAGAGGCCATTTCTCAAGCGCTTCCGCAAGGATAGTGTGGTTGGTATACGCACAGGTCCCGGAGACAACCTTAATTGCCTCGTCCATGGAGAAGCCTTCCTTTTTTGTAAGGATTCTGATAAGTTCCGGAATAACCATTGTGGGATGGGTATCATTTATCTGGATTGCCACATGCTTATCAAGCTTATGAAGATCGTGTCCCTTCTCCTTTTCATCATCGATTATAAGCTGTGCGGCATTGGAAACCATGAAGTATTCCTGGTAAATCCTGAGTAGATTTCCGGCCTTGTCCGAATCATCGGGGTAAAGGAAAAGTGTAAGGTTCTTGTCTATCTGATTCTTGTCAAAGTCAATTCCTTTCTTTACAAGGCTCTCATCGATCGTCTTTATATCAAAGAGATGGAGCTTGTTTCTGCCGTTTTCATAGCCGACTACATCAATATCATAGAGAACAGAGGTTACCGTTCCGCTCCCGAACTTTACCTTATATGTTTTTCCGGTCTTGCGGAGCCATGAATTTTCCTCTATCCAGTCATTCTTCTCAGCGCTCTGCTGTTTGCGGCGGAATACCTGTTTGAAAAGACCATAGTGATAATTAAGTCCGATTCCGTCTCCGGGAAGTCCGAGCGTTGCTATGGAATCAAGGAAGCATGCCGCAAGTCTTCCGAGACCGCCGTTTCCTAGGGATGGCTCCGGCTCGGCGTCCTCGATCTTTGAAAGATCTTTACCGTTCGCCTCAAGGAGATCCTTTAATTCATCATATATTCCGAGATTTATGAGATTATTGGAAAGAAGCTTTCCGATAAGGAATTCCATGGAAATATAGTAAACCTTCCTCTTTCCGTTAAGGATCTCAACCTTATCCATACGATCCTTGGTAAGCTGTAAAACAGCATCGTAAAGCTGGGTATTGCTGCAGCCCTTAATGGTCTTTCCGTATAGTTTCTTTGTAAGTGTGCCAAGTTCCTGCTCGAGTGACATATTTCTCCTTCCTTGCGTAAATGCTCGCTCGTCTTTCTATTATTTACAGTTACATTTTTCTTTTTCGGAAACTGTTTTCACAGCCGTTTTTAATACAATATCACAGTTAAAAACCAATTGCAAGGATTTTTTGGAAAACGGTTTCCTTTTGTCGCATAAACAAATATCAGAATTGCCTTTCGGATTCTGATACAATGCATTTCTCGGTGATATCAATATTTAAGAAAGAATGGATCTGTAAACCTTCGCCGTCGGGACGCGGCGCAACGCTCCGCGTGGAAAGTGCATAAGGGCGTTCGCACTTTCCATCAGCGTTTCATAGTACGAAACGCTGATTGCTTGTAGTCTCCTTCAAGCCAGGTTCCGCGTGCGCCGGCTCTCGCCGTCGGGACGCGGCGCAACGCTCCGCGTGGAAAGTGCGTAAGGGCGTTCGCACTTTCCATCAGCGTTTCAAAGTACGAAACGCTGATTGCTTAGGCCTGTTCAATGGCCTGCATGAGTTCATCGATATCGATGCCATGTACGGCTGCAGCCATCTCAAGAGACTCTCCTATGGATGAGGGGCATCCGATGCAATGCATTCCCGCACTCATAAGGATGGGAATTACATCCGGCTCCTTCTGTATGATCTCACCCATTGTCATATCTTTTGTTATTCCGGTCATTTTCTTATCCTCCGTATGATTCTCCAAATTACTAACCGACCTGTTTAAGAATTAACTGTATACTATTTATAACTTTTAAGTCCCCAAGTCAAGCAATTCTCCTTAAAGTTTTCTAAACTTTTCCCGTAAATGGTTCTTCTGTACCTTTGTATACACGCTGTTATAGTAATATCTCACAGAAAATTTATAGTATTTTCACTATTATTTAGCCTTTCGTAAACTTGACTATATTTCACATTTTACCTATAATTATACGCAGACAAATTAGAAGCCCTACCAGCTTCAAATTTATATCTAATCATATTTTTTATAGTAGGAGGCATTTTGTAATGAGACCTGAATGGCAAGATTTTGTAACAGGTAAGTGGGACAGAGAGATCAATGTCCGCGACTTCATCCAGAGAAACTATACTCCCTATGACGGAGATGAGAGCTTTCTCGCAGGACCTACCCAGAACACAAAGGATCTTTGGGCAATGGTTCTTGATCTTCAGAAGAAGGAGCGCGAGGCAGGCGGAGTTCTTGATATGGACACCAAGGTTGTTTCAACCATAACCTCTCACGGCCCCGGATACCTTGACAAGAGCAAGGAGACCATCGTTGGTTTCCAGACTGATAAGCCTTTCAAGAGATCCCTTCAGCCTTACGGCGGTATCCGTATGGCAGAGAAGGCTTGCTCTGACAACGGCTATGAAGTAGACCCTGAGATTTCAGAGTTCTTCACCACCCACAGAAAGACCCACAACGCAGGCTGCTTCGATGCTTACAATGCAGAGATGAGAGCATGCCGTTCTTCACACATCATCACCGGTCTTCCCGATGCTTACGGTCGTGGACGAATCATCGGCGACTATCGTCGTGTTGCTCTCTACGGAATCGACAGACTTATCGAGGACAAGCAGGCGCAGAAGGATTCCACCGGACGCGTTATGACCGATGATGTTATCCGTCTTCGTGAAGAGCTTTCCGAGCAGATGACAGCTCTTAAGATGATGAAG
>JAFVCL010000097.1 GCA_017479285.1 Lachnospiraceae bacterium | reverse complement strand
TGGAAATGCGATAGATGACTGCATTTCTGAAGGAATCCTTGCGGATTTCTTAAGGAGAAGGCGGGACGAGGTAACCAAGAGTATTATGATAGATATGAGACATGAAACAATCCTTGAGATAGAGAAACAGGTAGCCCGGGACGAAGGGATAAAGGTTGGTCGAGAAGAAGGAAGAGAAGAGGGGGAGGATAACCTTCTTAATATTGTATTGCGGCTTAAATCCGGAGCGGATGCCGATATTCTGTTAAAGGAGGGGTACAGCGAAAGCACGATTTCAAAGGCGAAAAAGATCATTTCGGTTTAATTGTGTGACGAACAGACCCTTTTTGTGACGAATGGCGATGATTATATTTTAATAAAAGAGGAAAATTTGATATAATTTGATACAGGAAGTCAAATTGTGGCTGTAGAGCTGCAAAAGTTTGATGGAGTATTTGCGGCTGTAGGGGCTGCGGAGTGACAGGGAAATTATTCGCTTGGGAGTAGGGCCCGGGCGTTTAATAAATATTATACTTTTAGCAAAGGAGAATTCTATTATGAAAAAGAATGCAAACAAAGGTTTCTCACTTGTCGAGCTGATCATCGTTATTGCTATTATGGCAGTTCTCATCGGTGTACTTGCTCCTCAGTTCATCAAGCAGGTTGAGAAGTCAAGAGAGTCAACAGACCTTCAGAATATTGATGAAGTAAAGACAGCTGTTGAGACTTTTGTAGCTGATTATGCAGAGCATATTTCAGCAACTAAGATCACTGTAACTGGTACAAAGGGTGGCGCGATTACTTGTGACGCTACAACGGATGGATTAACTGGCGGAGAAAAAACTCTTACTGAGTATGGAATTGATGGAACAACAAAAATGAAGTCTAATAAATGGACTGGAAACATTGTTTGGGAGTACAGCACTTCGGCGTACACATGGACTCTTACTAGTTCAACTGTAGATGCAACATATTTCAAGGCAGACGGAACTGCAAAATAAGTTAATTTAACAATCATGCCCCTAACATATAATATACTTTTTACAATTATCATATTTCTCTACGGTATCGTAGTAGGCTCATTCCTTAATGTGCTTATCTATCGCATACCGAAACATGAGAACATAGCGACGAAAAGGTCACACTGTATGGAGTGCGGCTACCAGCTTAAATGGTATGACCTCATACCCCTTTTCAGTTACCTTTTCTTAAGGGGCAGATGTCGTAAGTGCGGCGCGAGGATATCGGTTCAGTACCCGGTAATCGAGGCTGTAAACGGTATCCTCTGGGTGCTTACCTTTCTGAAATACGGGCTCTCAATAGAAACCCTACTCTATTGCCTGCTATTTTCTGCACTGCTTGCTTTAAGTGTAATCGATTTCAGAACATACGAAATCCCTGTGGGATTCAACATTTTTATTCTGGTACTTGGCGTGGTCAGGGTTGCAACCGATTACAGGAATTGGCTGCAATACCTGATCGGTCTCGTATCAGTAAGTCTGTTTTTATTCGCGATATTCGCGATTTCTAAAGGAAGAGGAATCGGTGGCGGTGATGTAAAGCTCATGGCCGTTACCGGATTGCTTCTCGGCTGGAAACTCAATCTGCTTGGATTTGTTATCGGCTGTATTTTAGGTTCTGTTATTCACATCATTCGAATGAGAGTTTCCAAAGAGGGAAGAACCCTTGCGATGGGACCTTACCTTTCGCTGGGGGTTGCAATCTCCGTGTTTTTCGGTGATTTCATCGTAAACTGGTATATGTCCTTTTTTACCGCGTAAAACATACGCGGTTATTGTATATTTGTGGATTTTGTTGTATTATTTAATGGAAACTGCTCAAGGTATGGGTGTACCTTGAACATTTTCCATTGGATAAAACGGGAAAGCCGGAAAATAAGGGATTCCGGGCTTCCGAAAATAAAAAACTTGTGAGGACCAAGAAAAAATGGCAAACAAAGTTATTTCTATCGAAATCGGCAATGCCGTAACCCGTATAGTCCAGATGGACTATCAGAGCAAGCATCCCAAGGTGTATCGCCATACGACGATCCAGACCCCCGAGGGGTGCATAACCGACGGATATATCAACAATGATAATCCGGCACTTGCTGAAGCAATCAAGGGGGCGATTGCAGGGGAGAAGATGGGGGGAACGAAGAATGTTATCTTTACCATCGCCTCGAGCAAGATACTTACCCGTGAGGTAATGCTTCCGCCTATCAAGGCGAACATGATAGAAACAACTATCCAGATGAACCTCAGCGAATATTTCCCCATCGATCTCTCGGCACACGAGGTTTCAAACCTTGTGCTCGAGAATATCAAGGAGGGGGACAATGCGGGACGGTTCCGCGTACTTATAATCGCTGCGGAAAAGACGCTTATCCAGTCATACGAGGTACTTGCTAAGAACATAGGGATGACCCTTATCCAGGTTGACTATGTGGGAAATTCAATTTTCCAGTCCTTTAAGAATGAGCAGGTCAACCGCTGCAATATGGTGCTCAAGGTGGAGGAGACCCAGACCTCCATTACGATCGTTGACCATCAGAACCTCCTTCTCCAGAGAAACATAAGCTACGGAATCGAGGAGGTTATCCGCGAGGTTGCGGACAGACCGGCTTTCGGATGCAGGACATACGAGGCGGCTCACGATTATGTCAAGGATCACCTTGTAATATTTGAAACCCTTTCGGATACGGCGATGTCGGCATCCCATGAGGAGAACGAGAATTCCTCCGGCGGAGCAATGCTTGAGGCAAGAGCCGCGGTAACGAGATCACTTTCCGGATTTATAAATGCTGTATCCCGTGTGGTTGACTTCTACAATTCAAGATACAATGTTCCCATCGACAGAATCTATGTCTGCGGTATGGGCGGTGACTTGCAGGGGATAAATACTCTTCTCGGAAACGAGATGGGTATTAAGACCCATGTGCTTAAAAAACTGGAGGAACTCCAGTGGGTAGCAACGACGGACCTTGTGGGCTTCCACTGCTACGCCGCTACGATAGGTGCCTCCTTTAATCCCGTGGGACTTTACAGCAAGGCGAGAGAGGACAAGGAGAAGCACAAGACAAATTACAAGGCGCTTGGCGTGCTGATTCTTATTCTTGCTGCTGTTGCCAGCGCAGCTCTGTTTGTTCCGAGATTCTTTGCACTACAGGCAGCAAAGGATGAAAATGCCGAACTCAACAGAGTAAAGGGTCAGTATGAGGATGATAAAAAGGTTTACGACCGCTTCGAGAGCATGAGGAGTCTTTATACCGATGTAAAGACCGGCGATGCAATGATGGAGAATCCCAATGACAGTATCCTCTCTTTCTTTGCCGAGTTAGAAGAAAAGCTTCCTACCGAGGCTCAGATAGTAGGATTTAATTCCACTTCGACGGAGTGCACGATTCAGTTTATCGCTCACGATAAGGAAGTTGCTGCCGGAATAATAGAACTGTTCAGAAGTTTTGATACTATTGCATATTTTAATGTAAGTACTGTTGAAGAGGAGCATGATGATGACCTTGAGTTTAAACTCCAGGCTTTGACGGATGCGCTGAATAATCTTATAACTGTTGACGGAGAGGCTGTTCCTATCGTTGGTGAAGAAGCTGCCGGTGAGAATACCGAACAGACAGAGGTTGTTCAGGCGGAAGGAACTGAGAATGTGGAAGGTGAGAATACTGAGGAATTAACCGATGAGTTAACGCAGTATGCAACCGATGTAAGATTTACAATAAATGCTGTTTACTATTCCGCGCTTGATGAAGCGGAAGCGGATAATTAAGGGAGGGATAGGAAATGAAGAAACTTAGTGACACTTATGTTTTTGCAATACTACTTATTTTAGCGGTTGCGTTATTTCTGGTCGTATATTTTGTTCCGTTAAAGAATACAAATGATGAAATAGATTCTTTAGAGAGGAGTAATACTTCTCTCAGAAGTGAAATCTCCGAGCTGCAGGTTTATCATGACAATAGAGCACAGTACGAGGCAGATACCGAAACATTAAAGAAAGAAATTGTTAATGTAATTGAATCATATCCAAGCGGGTACAGAACGGAAGATTACATTCTTGAAGGAATCGCGATGGAAAATGCAAGCGATTTTATGCAGTATTCCGCTATAAGGATAAACGATCCGGAAATCCTTCAGACTATATCCGAAGAGTCTATGCAGAACGCTGAGATTGAAGGTTATACAAACGCCGTAGAGTTTAAAAAGCAGACGGTTGATTACAGTAATGAACTTACCTATGGCTCCTTAAAGCAGGCGCTCGAAGAGGCTTTTGCCTCCGGATACAGAGCAAACATTGAAAGTGTTACTTATACAAAGGATGAGGCAGGAGTTATCCTTAACGGCGTTACTACTTTAGGATATTATTATGTTTCCGGTAACGGAAGAGAGTATGTTCCTCCTGTAATCGAAAAGTATGAGGCGGGTACGGACAACATCTTCACAGGCGGACACAGCATTGATATGACAGAGTTCCTTACAGATATGGAAACATCTGAGAACACAGCAGAGGGTCAGTAGGATATACTTTTTGAACGATTGAAGTGAGCGATTTCTTATGAAGATCAAGAGGATTAACAAAAAGTTCATATCGGATAACAGGGGAATGTCGCTTGTTGAGGCGATTATTGCAATTACAATCCTTTCTGTTGCCGTAGCACCCCTTCTTTATACATTTGTTTACTCCACAAAATATAATGCTAAGGCAAAGGTTAAACAGCGCGCAACAAATGCTGCCATGTCGGTCATGGAGAGTTTTAAGGCCTATGAGCTTGAAGATGCTAAAAAGCACTTTGATGATGGAGATTTCATTGTAGGAAATGAGAGCTCTAAAGGAGTTGTTTACGATGCACCTGATGATGCCACAAACGGAACATATAAAATCAGCAATATGGCCTTTAGCGACGGAACGGAGACAAAAAGATACAATGTTGAAATAACTGTTTCGGATGGTAATTCTGCATATATTGATAATACGCCGCTTTACAACACTTCAAAAGATGTTCTTTTTGAGGAGGATCCGACAGTCACAAAAAACTATGATCCTTATGAGGTTGTCAACTCTTTAATCGGTCCGGGAACCGGTGTTAATGGTGAAGATGTTTCGGAGGTTAAGATTCACAGGAATATATATATTTCAATTGATAGTCTTGGATCGGTAATCGTAGAATATGTTTTTGATGGAAACTTTGTAATGAATGGGTCAACCTACCCTATTCATTTTTCATCTGACAATGATCCGAAGCTAAAAACTGAGCTAAACATCACGCCGGAACTTGACGATGATGGAAATCCGATTTCATCAAGTTTGCGGGACATATTTTTCTATTATTTTCCGGCTTATGCCGGAAAAGGAAAACCTATTTCCGGAGAGGATTATCTCGTAAAGATAGAGAAGGACAGAATATATCTGTCGAATAATTATACAAACGCAAACAATATTGATGGATCTACTAATATCTACATTTTTAAACAAAGAAACAATGTAAGATTCGCAGATAATATAAAGCTGTTAAATGCAGAGACAAATTACAGCGTTGATCTGTATGTAACAAATGGGGTTAACAAAAAAATTAATCTGTATGATGTGATCAATGCAAATCTCGGAGATTTAAGCATTACAAAAAATATTTTTGGAGATAAGAAATCTGATGGGGCATCAGCAACTCAACTTGATTTGGTTGAAACTATTTTGGGTATGGAATCAATGGAAACAATACCGCTCACGTCATATATTACTGTATCTGTAAGTGATCCGGCAGATGCGTCCGGTGATACGTTATCGGTTCTTAAAAGTACTATTTTGCGATAGAGAGATTGGTTATGAAAGTATTCGGTATTGACAATAAATTAAATAATGATACCAATAAAGGATCCACTCTTGTTACAGTAGTTGTTGTAGTAGCTTTTTTAAGTATTTTAGCAACGGTTATTCTTTATCTTTCGGGTGAGAATTATAAGACTAAGATAATGGATCAACGAACCAAAGAAAGCTTTTATGAGGCTGAGGAAGTAGTTGAACTTATGAAATCCCAGCTTGCTAAGGATGTAGCTGAAGCTTCAAAGCCTGCATACAGAAGAACTAATATTGATTATATACAAAGTGCAAATGAATCAATAAGAGCGGAACAGTATTTTACCTTGTTTAAAACATCCTTTGATTCCACTTGGAGAAATCATTGGTTCAATGATTCCGGAGATTTCGATGGTGAAAAAGGAATTAAAGAGTTATTTCCCGGAGCTACTGATGTAACCTGTGACAGAGTAAATGAAACCGCAGAGTTTTCGATTAACATCAATGGTTCAAAGCTTATTTGTTACTTGAGTGGTTTTAAATTTGAGGATTCTTACAAGACGGTTACATCCATATATGGTGATTCCCTTTCAGCAGATAATATTGCAAGATACTATGTGAACGATATTCATGTTTTTGTTCGCGATAAAGATAAGGGGTATACTTCTATCGTTAGTACATCTTTTGAAATCACACCACCGATGCTGAATTGGGGAGACTCTAATGATAACGAGGATAAGGTGCTTGATTATACAGAATGTGTAAAATATTTTAAGTGGAGCAAGGATTAATTAGGAATTGAGCTAATATGATTTTAGAAACCGGATTTATAAAAAAGAATAATAAGGGAATAAGTCTTGTCGAACTTGTAATCGTGATAGCTATTATGTCAGTTATAATTGGGACTGCATCTCTTGGATTCGGAATGGTCTCCACTAAAGCCGCAACTCAATGTGCAAGTAATATGGAGATTTCGTTAAATCGATGCAGGATCCACACTATGGGTAAATCCAATGGCTTAGTTGCTTTTTATGCTGACAGCAATGGTGAGATATGGATGGTTGAAAAGCACGATTACACCAGCATAACTCCAAATATTACCGATTCTGATTGTGAGGCAAAGGATTATACGATTAAGAAAATCGGGAAAAAGGGGCTTACTGTTTCTTGTGCCGGTACTGACATTCTTTCTACTCCGGATACGCCGGTAATTTTTGAGTTTAAAAGAAGTGATGGTTCGTTAAAAAATATTTATGTTGGAAGTGTTAAGCAGGAACCGAGCGTAGAAAACTATATTAAAGTTAGAAAAGGAAGTAGGGAGTATACTGTTACTGTTCAAAAGCTTACCGGTAAGGTTTCGTTAAAGCAAAGTTAGTTTTTGCTGGAGGAATACTATGAAGATTACAAGAAAACTACTGAAGAACAATATTGGTCTTTCCATGATTGAACTCATTTTGACTATTGCTATTATGAGTCTGGTTTCTGTTGGGATAGGAAGCGCCGTTGTTTCTGCTACAAGAAATTATAGCAGGAATAATACAGAGATTGATCTTCAGCAGGAAGTTCAAAACATTACCAATATTTTAAATAATCTTGTTATAGATTCTGCAGAAGCTGATAATATTGCAGATGATGACGGCAATATTGATTATGGCGTACTTAATATCACATCTATAGATGGCATTAAGTATAAGATATATCTTTCCGGTAATGTACTGACTTATGATAAGTTAAAGAGTGATGGGTCGGTCGAGGAGTCGTATGAATTGTCGGATGAGGTTACTTCATTCAGTGCAGATGCATCTAATTATGGAGTAAATCATACTGTACATTTTAATGTTGCGTTTCTTACTTCCTTTAACGAAAGGGATATGAGTTCTTCTTTTACTGCGACATCCAGAAACGCCGAGACTTCAAACACTGTTTTGCAGATGGAGAACTCTGCGGTTATCGTAGTTGATAAGTTTGCTATTGTTGAGCCTAATCAAACAATTACGATTCCCTATGATGTTTTAGTGTCCGGAAATGAAACTTTTAGTGTTTCATATGATAAAAGTGATATTTCGGCTAATACAGAAATAAATGTTAATACAACTCTAAACGATGATAACAAAGCTATAACTGTAAAAGCGGGCTTTGATGAAATGCATAGTGATATTCATGTCACTCTTAAGGTTGTTGGTTCTGATGGGCATGAGTATGATACCGCGGATATTGATGTTAAGGTTAGAAGAGTTACCGGGGACCCTTCAGTTTCAGCTCCGCTCACAAGTGGAACCGCATACTCAAAAAATGCTGTTTATACTGTAAATACCTCAATTCCTGTTTATAATCCGGAAAAGGATTTTGCAGCAGCAATGGATACGGATTACGTTTCTCCTTTTCATGTTGCATATAGGATATCAGGGACGAATATTGCAAGTATTCCTGACTTATTAAAGGTTACAGTTAATGGAGAAGAGAAAAATGCAACTTCTTTTGAGGCGCTTTCTTCTGATACCGTAGAGGTAATCTTAAAAGAGGATATGCCTGAAAAAGCTGCTTTTACAATAACTGCAACAGCTATACACGGTGGATATCTCAAGGCTGACGCCACTCCGGGGGCAGAGGGAACAGCATACAATAAAACTACGAAAAAGTATGCAAGTGATTCTGACTTTATTTATGAGAATTCAGTTACAATCCTTCATAATACTATATTTACATTTGATGGATTCCGAAGAGGTTCAATGAAAAATTCAGATTATTGGTCTGAAATCACTGACACAAAGGAATTATATGAAACATTCGTTAAAGAGAGTTTACTTGATGCAATGATTTCTTCCGGTAAGCTTGATACTGCTATTGTTAATGAGATTAATAATGACAGAATGGCCGGTTTACCTACCGGATCTAATACATATAAATCAGTTACCGATGTTATAAGAAGTAATTGTAATTTTGCTGTGTTTTATTCTGTTGGGTCTACGGAGGTTAATTCCTTAGAAGCGGGTAACAAGAATTTAAACAGAGACGGTTACTATTGGTCTCAGTATAGATTGCTTCCCGGTGCTAATGGTAGCATGCAGTATAGATTTGAAGAGGATATGTCAAGACGTTTTGAGCCTGACAAGCAGTACAATATAGAAACAGTTCTCGTTATATATACTGATTCAGGATGTAGTATGTATGATGGAAAATATGAAATTCCCGCTCATTCAATATTATATCCCGGATATGATAAGCTGATGGAACTTGGGTTTGCTGATGCAGGATACAGTTTCGCCGATTGCGCTGTCGATGACAGATATTATGTTGATTCTGTTGCAGTAGGTATATCCGAAATACGGTTTAAGAATTCTGCAGATTCAACCATTCTTACAAAGACATATGGTTCTGACAGCACTCCTATCCAGTTTTCACAGGGTGAAAATCGTGTTTATAATGATCGGGGTTCATGGATAGGAACCGGATATAACGAGTATGAGAACGTCCTCGGAGGAATTCTTCAGATTAAAACAGATTCGGGATGGGTTAATTATTCTTCTGTAGTAAGTGGTTTGATTGAGGATTCCACAAACTGGCCTGATCCCTTCTTCAAGAGCAATGATAAGTTTTGTACTTCCGGTAATTATCAAATAAAGGCAGAAAACACAAACTATCGGATTAATTATCAGAATTTATCAACCAATGTATATAGTAAAGTAAAACCCGGAGCTGAGTACCGTATACTTTGCCAATTTAGAGATCTGGATTACAGTTATATAATTGATAGTGATGGTATTTGGGGGGATGTACGGGTTTCTTCCGGGCATAATTATAATTTGTATTCTTTGAATCCGGGAAATGAGTGGGGGACTATATATTTTAAGACAGTAAAGGACGGTGATATAGTTACATACCATACTATCAGATTTGATTACAATGATGGTACAGGTGCTTACAAGGATGTTTCTGTATTTGATGCCAATGACAGATTTACTCCGCCTGATCTCACAGGATATAGGGATGGATATACATTTGTTGGCTGGTTCGACAGTTGGGGTAATTTGGTTTCGCTGAACAATACTGCAAGCCAGTATAAAGGTTATAGTACTTTGTATGCTCACTGGACCGAATTGGGAGATACACATACCATTTCTCTTAATGCTAACGGAGGTACAGTAAGCAAGAGTAGTATTACTGTTTATGAGAATGGTAATTTCAGCGAGCTTGTTGATCCTAATGAAAGAAGCGGATATTTATTCCGCGGTTGGTATACGAGCAGTACAGGTGGTACGCAGGTTACAAGTGGTACATCATACAGCAGCGTTAAGAACAACTTGTCCGGCACTCTTTACGCACTGTGGAGAGACTTGAATTCGTCTGAGTGTAAAGTTACTAAGAATTCATCTTACAAGGGTGACCTTTGGATTAACGGTGTTAAATACACTGCAGATTATATTTCATATAAGATGACTTGGACTGGGACGGACAGTCCTTCTGCAATAGTTACTGTTTCAGACGGAAGTATATGTCAATATAATGGTACGAATTACACAGGTGGACAATCCTTTGTTATTTCGTTTGATTTAAATCAGTATTGGACTTCGCAGGATTTTACTCTTGCAGTGGTGGGTTCAGTATCAATTAAATAAGCATAGATTTAAATTTGGATTAGGCAAAGCAGGGAGAGATCCCTGCTTTGATTAAAACCATATAATTACTTTTTCTGGTAATATGAGAGGTATTTAAAACTGGTTTTAGAATTACTACGGGATGAAAAAATTAATTGGAGTAATATTTGAAGGAAGTATAAAACAGATTGGTTAATTATGAAGAAGTATATCAACGTATTACTTTAGACTTTTAAGAAAGCAAATCAAAGATGGAAAGCTTTGTTATGCTGAAGTTAGAATGTGAATGGGGGAGAAAATGTTAGATATGGATTTGTTAACTTTGCAGTCGAAGGAACGCTTCAGAAAAGTAATGATTACAGATATTGCTGTCAGCAAAGTTCCCAAGATAAAATACAAGGGATTAACTGAAGAGCAGAATGTAGCACTTTATGAGTTTGCACAAATTGTGCTGTTGCGCTCCAAGACAGAAAATAATAGTAATGAAGTATCGATAACGGTTGATTTAGACGAGCTTAGTGGAAAACAAGGGTTTCAAAAAGGTGATGAGCATGAAGTTTTGATAGGCTTGGATCCTGATTCTTATCATTTAATTAGGACAGGCAATAATGTTGCAATTATCCATAACCATCCATCAACACAAACTTTGTCATTACAGGATGTAAATCTTTTTCTAAGCAATATTTCAGTTCGATTGATTGTTGTAGTATCTAATCAGGGAACGGTGCATTATTTGTGGAAGGATAAGAATTATAGTTTTTCTGTAGCCAAGGAACTGTATAACTCATGTGTTGAAGATTTGACAAGCAGTTCTTCTGTAAGCGAGAGTTATGCGGCTAGTCTTGATTTCTTGACTCATTGCACAGAGGCAGGACTTTATTACCAATAGAGAGGTGATGATATGAAAAGAGAAGAATATACATTAAACGATTTGATTTATACCCCGGGACCAATAGAAGAGGTTAAGCGTAACACAGAGGTGGATCCAGATTGGGATGAAAAAGCATGTTTGGAACGCTCAAAAAAGAATCGTGAGATTGGAGAAAAGCTACTTCGGGAATTTAAAGAACGGGAGCACACCGGAAAGTTGACAGGGATTTTATAAAATAATCGTGTTTTTCCCTGCCGCTTTATTAATGAAAGGAGAAGGTATGGAAAAACAAAGACCGGTGGAGTAACTCTTTTAAGCTGTTGCCGGAGAGTAAGATTGTATGATTACATTGAAACCGGGCACACCGGGAGTGATTTGACGAAGCGGATAGACGAAGCTGTCATTAAGGGCAGACGGAATGAAATCTGGAGGACGCAGTATATGAAAGAATGGGTATTGCTTCAGGACGCGAGGGATGAAGGAAGAGAAGAAGGTCGAGAAGAGGGAAGAAAAGAAGGAAACGAAGACGGTCGCCTCAGTACTCTCTTTTTGTTAGTGGACGACAAGGTAATCTCCCTTGAGGAGGCTTTAAAAAGATCGGGGCTTTCAGAGGAGGATTTTAAAACAAGGTTAAAGGAATACCTTGAAGGTGTAAAGGAATGAGAATTAAATTGAGGGTAATTCAAATAAAACACCTTATATAATTTTTTTTGAAGCGGGGCGAATCGCTCCGCTTTTTAACTTTATAGGAAATTTCTCCTAGCGGAGAAATCGGAACGAACTTTAAATTTCCGCATTTCTCACACCCGTACATTGCACCGCCAAAAGAAGGATCACCACAGTTTTTCATCTTATCCACATTTTCAATGACGGACTTTCGCGGATGAGTGATATATATGAGTTCTTCATAATGATCTTTAAAGATGTCTTGAAGGATGTTAGCCATAAGATTATTATGAGGCAACTTGAGGCAAAAGAAAACCCCACCCCTCAAGATTGAGGGGCAGGGGAGTTGAATAGGCAAAGCCTATATTTTTATTATTCTGTGCTTTCTGATCGCTTGTCTGCTGCTTCAAATGATGTTATTATTTTATTGACACATAAGGTTTTGTTTAAACTTACCATGAATTCTAAAAACACTCAGAGAAAGGTGGGTGATATTATGGGCGGAAAAGTACTGGATTTAGATTATATAAATGGACTTGTGGATGGCAGAATAGAGGGCAGGGAAGCAGGCAGAATAGAGGGTAGAGAAGCAGGCAGAATAGAGGGCAGAGAAGCAGGAATAGAATCTTCAGTTAAAAAGCTCGCAGAGCATTATATGGATGAGAATCCTGAATTATCCGAGGCGGAAGCACTGGAAATGGCTGCGGCAATCCTGCGATGAATAATGTTTAAAGACTTCACAGAACGGGGCTATTTACCCCATTTTATAATTATATTGTAAAAGTTAAAGTTGACCCTTTTTTGATTCGAAAAAACGGAACAAGTGATAGAAAACAAAAGAACCTCTTGAAGACTTCTCCGCATTATGATACCATAACCTTGTAAGCAGATATTTTTCTATGGCATTCGCCGGGAACGGATAATCGATCCATTCGTGAATTCTTGCTTATAAAATCCACTAATAGCAGGAATTCATTTGCATAAATATCGGTTTTTTTGTTTGTATTTGTTTTCCTGCCGCTTTATTAATGAAAGGAGAAGGTATGGAAAAACAAAGACAGAGGAAAAGTTTTGAGGAATTGGTTTTCAGTGACGATTTTATGTTCGGAAAGGTTATGGAGGATCCGGAACTTTGCAGGGATGTATTGGAATGCTTGCTCCAAAGACCGGTGGGGGAACTCAGGGAGCTGCAGACACAGAAGGAGTACAGGTACACAGCTGATGGAAAGCCGATAAGACTTGATGTTTACAACAAGGATAGCGAGGGGATAATATACGATGCGGAGATGGAAAACCTGAATCATAAATCTGTTGAATCCCACGAACTGCCCAAGAGGAGCAGGTTTTATCAGAGTTCCATTGACATCGATTTCCTCAGCAGGGGTAATTCCTTTAAGCTGTTGCCAGAGAGTAAAATACTCTTTATATGTACATTTGATCCCTTTGGAAAGGGATTAAGCCAGTATTCCTTCACAGAGAGATGTGAGGAGGATAAGGCACTTAGTCTCGGCGACGGAACTTCAAAGATTTTTTACAACTGCTCCTACAAGGGAGGGGATATACCCGAGGGCCTTGGGAGATTGTATGAGTACATTGAAACCGGGCACACCGGGAGTGATTTGACGAAGCGGATAGACGAAGCTGTCATTAAGGGCAGACGGAATGAAATCTGGAGGACGCAGTATATGAAAGAATGGGTAGTGCTTCAGGATGCGAGGGATGAGGGAAGAGAAGAAGGAAGAGAAGAAGGAAGAGAAGAAGGTCGCCTCAGTACTCTTTTTTTGTTAGTGGACGACAAGGTAATCTCCATTGAGGAGGCTTTAAAAAGATCGGGGCTTTCAGAGGAGGATTTTAAAGCAAGGTTAAAGGAATACCTTGAAGGTGTAAAGGGATGAGGATCAAATCGGAAGCAATTCAAATAAAACACCTTATTTAATGTTTTTTAAAGCGGGGCGAATAGCTTCGCTTTTTAATTGCAGGACAATGGGGCACTTGTATTAACATGGTTACAGGGCGATATTTACACAAAAACATTGTAAGGACAGTGTTTGTATGATATGCTTTTTGCAAAGTAAAACGCAGTAAATGATGACAGAATTTGGGCTAGTTAGTCAGCCTAAGAATTGTAAAAAAGGTTAAAAATTTGATGAATAACGGTACTAAAAAGGTTATAAAAGCAATAATACCCATTATCCTTGGGTATCTTATACTGATAGGAATCATAGTATTTTTGCTTGTAAAGATGAATGAGGGTAATATTGCTTCAAACAGCGGGAATGGATCGGATATTGCTATAACGGCATCCGGATATAATACGGATGATTAAACAGGAAAATATGATAATGCAGACGGGAGTATGGAAGAAGGTTCTT
This sequence comes from Lachnospiraceae bacterium, assembly GCA_017479285.1. GTDB lineage: Bacteria > Bacillota > Clostridia > Lachnospirales > Lachnospiraceae > AC2028. The sequence continues at coordinate 8,024 of JAFVCL010000097.1, read as the reverse complement.
CAGAAAAAGAGGAAGACAGCAGTTCATCGGCTGATGCCCGCAATTATACTCAGGTTACCGCCTCCACAGGCCTCTCGGAAGCCCGTATTGCATACATAAGCAGCCTGTCTCTTGAAGGCGATGGATATGAAGGGATAAAGGGAACCGGAAATTTCAATTACGGCGAGGCATTACAGAAGTCGCTTCTTTTTTATGAATTGCAGCGTTCAGGCGTATTGCCGGATACGACAAGGACAAACTGGCGCGGGGATTCATGTACGGGTGACGGTGCCGATAACGGACTCGACCTCAGCGGGGGATGGTTCGATGCGGGGGATCATGTTAAGTTTAATCTCTCCATGGCATATACCGCCTCAATGCTGGGATGGTCCCTTTACGAGGATCCCGACGCGTATGAGGAGAGCGGGCAGAAAGAATATGCTTTGGGAAATCTGAGATTTGTCTGTGACTATTTTATAAAATGTCACCCAGAGGATGAGGTTTATTACTACCAGGTGGGAGACGGAGGCGCTGACCACTCCTGGTGGGGGCCTGCGGAGCTGGTGGATTCGAGAACGAATCGTCCTTCCTACAAGGTTACGGCCACCCAGCCGGGCTCCTGCGTTACGGGGGAAACTGCCGCTGCACTTGCTGTGGCGAGTCTGGTATTTGAGAAAGAGGATGCGCAGTACAGCAAGACTCTGCTTAAGCATGCGGAGAGCCTTTTTGCTTTTGCGGACAAGTACAGAAGCGACTCCGGCTACACCGCTGCCAATGGCTTCTACCAGTCACACAGCGGCTTCAATGATGAACTCAGCTGGTCTGCCGCGTGGCTCTATCTTGCCACCGGAAACAAAGATTATCTTAAGGCGGCAGAGAGCTATTATGATTCCTGTAAAAAGGATACGAACTGGGCTCTTTGCTGGGATGATGTAACCGTTGGTTCGGCAATGCTCCTTTCGGATATTACAGAGGATAGGAAATACAGCGATTTTATCGAGCAGCATTTAGATTACTGGACCGTCGGGAATAACGGACAGAAGATCAATTACAGTCCCAAGGGACTTGCATGGCTGGACAACTGGGGCTCCCTGCGTTATGCGACGACAACCGCCTTTGTCGCGGCGGTGTACAGCGAGAGCAAGTTCTGTCCAAAAGAAAAGATAGATACATACTGGGATTTCGCGGTCTCCCAAGCGGATTATGCGCTGGGAAGCAGCGGAAGGTCATATATGATAGGCTTTGGAGAGGACTATCCCCGGCATCCCCACCACCGCACTGCGCAGGGCTCCTATGTGAACGATATGAATACTCCTTCGCAGAGCAGGCATGTCCTTGTAGGGGCGCTTGTGGGAGGACCGGACGCGGGAGATAATTATAACGATTCAGTCTCGGATTATAATAAAAATGAGGTTGCCTGCGATTATAACGCAGGATTTACCGCGCTTCTTGCCAAGCTTTATACAAGGTATCACGGAGAGACGATAAAAAATCTCGGAGCAGTTGAAACTCCGGAAGATGAATTCTTTGCGGAGGCACAGGTCAATGTACCGGGGGAAGACTTTGTGGAGATAAAGGCTTTTGTATATAATGAGTCCGGATGGCCGGCAAGAAATTCAAAGGCGCTGGAGATGAGATATTTTGTGGATCTTTCAGAGGTATATGATGCCGGCGGAAGTGTGGAGGATATCCAGCTTACAACGAATTATATGCAGGATTCAAGTGCCAACGGGATATATCCATGGGATGAAGAAAAGCATATTTATTATATATCCATTGGTTATACGGATGGAGCGCTTTTCCCGGGCGGACAGGAGAATTACCGCAAGGAAGTACAGTTCCGTATGCGCAATACAAAAGGTGTCTGGGATAACAGCAACGACTTTTCCTTCGAGGGATTATCCAACGGTTCTCTTACCGTAAGCGAAAAGATAGCTATATATGAAGGCGGAGAGCTCGTATTCGGATCGGAGCCTTAGAGCGGAGATTATTGCTATCGGGGCGGGTTAATGTATGGAAGAAGTTTTTGACGCGGTAAAAAAACATGAATACAGACGCTGTGAATAAAGAAAATGTTAATAAAAAAGCCGTGAATAAAAATGCCGTGAATTATGACAGCGCGAATAAGGACACTGGGTATAAAGATTCAGTTAATATAGATTCCGGAAATGCATTACCGCGAAAAAAGCCCGGACTTAAAGAGTACCTCCGTGGTTTTATACCCCAAAGGGTCAGTAACGGCGCGGTTGTCGGTTTCCTCAGATTTACAAAGGGGATAAGCAAGCCTTTTACCCGCAGGAATAAAGACGAAGCTTTGACGCAGTTGAGCAGGATTGAAAACCATCTAAAGTCCTGCAGGCAAAGCTTTATAGAAAATCAAAATGACTATACGGATGTGGGATACGGCGCCAAGACGATGCAGTACAGTGGCTGCGGTGTTTTTGCGGTATATAATGCACTTGTTTATCTTAATAAAAAAACAGGATATAAGAAAACTGATGAGCTAAAAAAAATCCTTTCCTTTCCCCCTGCGCAGCGCCTTTCTTATCTGATAAAGGCTTTTGAAAAGAACGGAATTGTCTTTTCAGGTAATCTTGGAACCTCGCCGAAATCCATAAGAGATTTCTTCGCGAAGCTTGGACTTAGTACTGTTATGACTTCAAGGGTTTCGGACTTTGACCGTATGGGGGAGGAGAGCGACACGCTTATCCTTATGATGTATAATGACCGGGAAAACATTTTTAATAATGTTCACACGATAAATATTTCAAAGGATGGAGCACGGTTTACGGCGCATAATGTGTATGCGAACGGACGGATATCTCCCCCGGGAAGGACTGTTGGCGAAACGATTAAAAATATCGGAAACGGGAAAGCAAAAGGAATTTGCCTTATAGGTATCAGCGTAAAAGAATAAAAGTTTAGTGCAAGAAACAAGTAAGGAAGATGTGATAAGAGATGGAATTATACATAGTAAGACACGGACAGACTGTGTGGAACGCTGAAGGGCGACTGCAGGGAAGCGAAGATATTGAGCTTAACGAAAATGGGCGGGAGCTTGCCGGAAAGCTTGGGGAGAGTCTCGAGGGAGTAAAATTTGACAGAATTTATTCATCGCCGCTTATCCGGGCGTACGAAACAGCCTGCCTTATCAGGGGGCACAGGAATATACCCATAATTCGCGATGAGCGTATCCGTGAGATAAGCTTCGGAGTTATGGAGGGGCATGATTACAGAGAGTTTTTCAGCGAGGGAAGCCCTTATTTTACATTTTTCTCCGCGCCGGAAAAATACGGGCCTCCCAGGGAGGCAGAGAGCTTTGAGGATGTAATAAAGCGCACCGGTGAGTTTTTCCGACAGGTTATAATGAAGGAATGCACCGGACTTGAGAGAGTGATGGTGGTTGCCCACGGGACTTCGAATAAGGCGTTTATGTACAATCTTGAAGGACAGACAGATATCTCAAAGTACTGGGGACCGGGGCTTCAAAAGAACGGAGAGGCGGATATTTACATTCTCGGAAAAGAAGGCTGGAAGAGAAAACCCGGGACATCTGCGGCGATAGATGAGCGCTGGGGCAAACGGCCGCCGAAGAAAGCGTAGAAAACGCTCCGTGAGGATGCGAAGAAATGTCGCCTTTGGCGACACTGTGCCTGCGCGAGCGTATCGCAGAGCGATATGCTTTGTTTTTCTAATAAACTTTCTCAAGTATATTTAGCAGTTTTCCCATAAAATAGAGATATTTTACCGGAATTATGATATACTAACCGTAGTATGGTCAAAGAAGGGAATGACAATTCTTTACTTGAAAATGCGAAGCGCGCGAACAGGCAGGTTACACTGCTGATCTGTTTTTGCGTGCTGTTTCTTGTGCTTGATTATTTTCTGTCCTGGTTTTTTATTTTCAGGGTCTCTCCGCGGTTTAAGGAGCAGACCATGGAACTGGGAGAGGGACCGGTCAGCGCTGACCCGGGAGTGTACCTTACGGGCATTTCCTTTATGCACAGGGACGCCCAGATCGACACGAGCAAAGTAAATCTCTACGCTGAGGGAGATTACGAGGTATTTGCATTCCTTCCGAAGAAGACCTATAGTTATGTGATACATGTCGCGGATACGACCGCTCCTTCGCTTAAATGTCCGGCAGAGGAGGAAGCACGGTATGAGCTGGGGATATATTATAACCTCAGCGATTTTGTAAAAAGCGTTTATGATGACTCGGGGTATCTCGAGGTTGAGCTTTTTTTGGATGAGGAGCCCATCGCCGGTGCCGGGATTTTTCCGGGAGAGGATTTTAAAGGCGAGAGGGGAAGCACACAGCATGAAAGATTCAGAGCTGCCTGCGCCGATGCGGGAAACGATATCGTATTTGACGAACAGAAAAAATACGAGCTTAAGATTACCGCCACAGATGAGTCCGGAAACACCTCGGGCAAAGTCTTTGAGATAGCCGTTTCCGATACCATGGCTCCCGAAATGCATTTCTACAATACCGGAGAAATGCCCATGTACGCAACGGGACAGATGTATTCGGCAGAGGATTTCCTCGATTCGATAGAGGATCTTTCCGGGTTTTATTCGACGGCGATAATAGAAAAGGGAGAAGCGCTTGCGAGGATTTCCTTTGACGAGATGGGAGACCATGAAGTTACGCTGTACGCCGTTGACGAGGCAGGAAACGAGGTTCGCGGGACGGTTACCGCATCCTTTGACGATCCGCCTGTTTTCGTGGCTCTTCGAAGCAGGGATGTGCTCCTTGGCACGGAATTCGACCTCCTTGACCATGTAATCGCCATCGACAATACGGACGGTGATGTGACGGCGAGCATCGTTGTGGACGACGGTGGATTTAATACCGATGAAGCCGGCGTGTACGATGTCAAATATACCGCTACGGACAGCTATGGTTTATCGACAACGGTTATCGCCTCACTAACCGTTGGTGATATTTATTCGGATGATTTTTATCTTACGGAGGAGGAGCTGGGTCTTCTTTGCGACTATGATTATTTTGCTTACGATATCCTCGGGGAATACAACCGGGATGCGGCGATAGAGCTTGTACGCCCCGCACTTGTCAATATGATCTACAGATTCGGAAACGGAGGCTACAGCGCGGGCTCGGGATTCATATATCGCATAGACATGGATTATACTTATATAGCTTCCTGCGTTCATGTTGTCAAGGACCTTACCGGAAAGACGGAGCTTATGTTCTGTGACAGCAGTGCGAGCAAGATAACCATCGGTTCCCCTGCTGTTTCATATCTTGAGCTGTCGCCGCAAAACGAGGTTGCGATGTTCCGGATAAAGACAAGCCTTATTCCCGCAGAGACACTCGTTGAGCTCCGGGAGATATATTCCGACGAGGATATTTATTCGGAACTGGAAAAGGGGGAGGAAATCATCGCCTATTCGGGGCACTGGATGAACGAGGAGCCCCTTATCCGCGAGCTTTATATAAAGGACCTTAATTCACAGTTCGCCCAGGATGCGGTTAACTGTGTCCGCACAACGCACAATGTCAAGTCGGGAATGAGCGGTACTGCGGTTATAGACGAACGCGGAAGGCTGGCAGGGATAGTTGAAGGGTATATCTCCTACTGGGATTTTGAATCCTCGGACTATGTTTACGACGGGTATAATTTAAGAATAGACGGGCTTGAAGAGCTTTACAACAGAGCCTCTTCGAGGTAACAGGAAAAAGGACTGTCCGGGCCGGAGGGCCAAAATATGACTTAAAGGCTTACAGACACATTTATAAAACAAAAAGCAGCGAAACGGAGAACAAACATGAGATTTGATATGCATTGTCATACAAAGGAAGGGTCAATCGATGCAAAGCTTCCGATAGAGGAGTATATAAAGATCCTTATTTCAAAAGGCTTTGACGGAATGATGATCTCGGACCACGACTCCTATGACGGGTACAGATATTACAAAAAAATGGGATTTGACGAGAAATACCCGGATTTTACCGTGCTTCGGGGAGTGGAATACGATACCCTTGACGCGGGGCATATTCTCTGCATCCTCCCGAATCATGTGGTGCTGAAGATCCTTGAGATCAAGGGAATGCCCGTACGGATGCTCATCGATATAGTACACCACCACGGTGGTATCCTTGGACCGGCTCATCCTTACGGCATCCGCTACCAGAGCTTTGTAAACACGATCAAACAGCATAAGCAGATGAGTTTCATGAAGGAGTTTGACTTCGTGGAAAAGTACAATGCCTGCGAGGACGCGGAGAGTAATCACAAGGCAGAGTACCTTGCGAGAAGCTACAACCTTCCCGGCTTCGGGGGGAGCGATGCCCACAGAGCAAACTGCGCGGGACTTGCACACACAGATTTTCCCACAAGGGCTGTCATAAAGAGCAATAACGACCTTATTAAATTTATAAAAAACGACGGCAAGGATGTGGAGGCGGGAGGAACCTATTACGGCAAGACCGTTAAGAATAAAGTACCATTCCTCTACGACATAATGATACAGACATACTGGGTCTACAACAAGGGCGGGGGACTTATAAACAGGATGCGCCACAACAGGCATCTGCGCAAAATGTATTTGAAGGAAATCCTGCATAATGGCACTGAAGAATAAAAAAATTGCAACATTTGTTTAATCTTTGCGTTATATATTAAGAAAACTTAACTGTATTTTTCATATATATTGTGTTAACCTTGACAATGTATTAACAATAAGTTGTGTTATGAATTTTTGATTTTTTTAAGTCATATTTAAGCCAAAATGCCACATATTAAAGAGAGAGAAAACAAAAACAAACCGAATAAGCAAAAATTGAGCAAGCATCAGATGAGGGCAAAGTGGGGCTCAAGCGCGTTTTTGATACCGAGCGTAGCGGGCGCCACCCTGTTCTTCTTCCTGCCTTATCTTGTGGTTATCTACTATTCGTTTCTAGACAATCCGGTCGGGAAGCACTTTGTGGGCTTTGCGAATTACGCATCCGTTGTTCAGAATACCGCCTTTCGCACAGCGGTTAAAAACACCGGCGTATTCTCTGCCGTAGCGGTGCCTCTCGCTGTCTTGCTTTCATTACTTCTGGCACTTCTTCTGGATAACAAGATTCCGTTTAGAACCCAGTTCAGAACATTTTTACTCAGCCCGATGATGGTTCCGGTTGCATCGATAGTACTTATCTGGCAGGTGCTTTTTGACCAGAACGGCGCGGTAAATGTGCTTCTTTCAAAGATGGACATTGTTCCCATCGACTGGATGAAATCCGATTATGCGATAGTTGTTATCGTACTTTTGTTCCTCTGGAAAAACATCGGATACAATATGATACTGTTTATGGCGGCTCTTTCATCCGTCCCCCAGGACATAATTGAGGTTGCAAGGCTCGAGAGCGCGGGAAGCTTCAAGATCTTCTTTATGATTAAGCTTCGCTATCTTGTGAGCACGATCGTATTTGTAACCATAATGTCCCTTATAAATTCGTTCAAGATATTCAGAGAGATATACCTGCTTACGACGGATTACCCCTACGCCAGCATTTATATGCTCCAGCACTTTATGAACAATAAGTTCAAGAGCCTCGATTACCAGATGCTCAGTGCGGCGGCGGTACTTATGAGCCTCGTAATGGTAGTCCTTATCGTGCTCCTTTTCAGAGCCGACGAACACTACAGCAGGGATTTGGATGGATAAGCACTAAGCAATCAGCGTTGCGTTTATATAATTATGAAAAAAAATGAAACCAGACAAAACCGAATATCCCCACCGCGGGGGCTTCGTCAGGCACCGGAGAACCGGGGAAAGCGCAAGAAGATCATAAGGGCAGTGCTCATGGGTGTTGCAACAGTTCTTACCGCCGCCATATCGCTGCTTTTCCTGATGCCGATCATCCTTACGATCACAAACTCCTTTATGTCGCCGACGGAATTTGCCGCAAACTACGGCGCAATCTACGCGACGACCAAATCCGGCGGAAGACAGTTTGTTGCGGAGCTGGTGAACCTTAAGTTCATTCCCGATATGGTAAGCTTTTCCCAGTACAGCACAGTCCTTTTCAGGAG
>JAFVCL010000096.1 GCA_017479285.1 Lachnospiraceae bacterium | reverse complement strand
TTAACATCGGCATCTGATAGTTGAACATGATTCTTCTTCGGACGAGCCATTGAGTAACCTCCGTATATACTGTTATCACCAACAATTACAGTATAACATAGGTTATGCAATAGTTCAATTATCAATATGTCAATACACTAGCTTAGCAATCAGCATTGCGTCCTTTGCAATACCCCTACCCCATTTTATACTCCGTCCACCTCCCGGGCGCTGCGGAAAATTTCTCATGCTCCGCAAAAAGCCTGTCGTTCATCCATGCGACGGCATCCTCCACCCCGTCCCTGTCAAAGGAAAACTCAGCGCTCTCCTTCTCCTCCTCCGGCGTAGTGTGAAAATTAAAGGGCTCCGGCCAGATAGTACAGAGAAGATATTTGTCGGTCCTCTCCTCTCCGTTATCTGACATACTCTTTTTCTCAAGCTTTTCAAGCCTGTATCTCATACCCTCCGATGAACCCGTAAACTCCGTTTTCTTTAAATATTCCATCGAAAGGATTTCTTCTGCTTTTACCATATATCTCCCTTCTTGGCTGCCCGTGTCTATAAATATAGCGTCTATAAATACAAATAAGACAACCCGCACCGTTACAAAAAGCCTGCCCTTACAGGCAGGCTTTAAAAACACATTTCTCTGTTCCCTTACTGATTGTCCTTGTTGTTCTTCGACAGGAAGCTGGGGATCTTGATCTCATTCGGCGCAACACTGGGGCGGATCTGGGGGATCGTGCCGGTGTGTCCGGTCATGGGAGGTCTCTGCATATTAAGCTGCTGGGTGTTGCTTAAATTCGGAACCGGCGCCTGCTGTACGGGATTAACAACATTCTGGTTTGCGCTGACAAACCTCGGCTTGGGAGCTGCCGGAGCTCTTCCCGGAATATTTCCGAGGGGAACCGCCTCGAGTCCCGTAGCGATAACCGTAACAACACAGGTATCCTTAAGATCCGGATTGGGTCTTGCTCCGGGGATGATATTGATGCTTTCTCCGGTAAGGGACTGGATGTATGAGGAGGCAACCTCAAGGTCATAAAGTGTAATATCACCGGACACGCTTACGATAGCATCCGTAGCGGACTCTATCCTGGTCTCGAGAAGAGGACTCTCTATTGCGTTTCTTACAGCCTCCTCCGCACGGTTATCTCCCGTAGCCTCTCCGATACCGATATGGGCGATACCATGATCCTTCATAGCGGTCTTGATATCGGCAAAGTCAACATTTATAAGAGCATCCTCGGTAATAAGAGTCGTAATTCCCCTTACAGCCTTCTGGAGTACTTCGTCTGCCTTTTTAAAGGATTCCTCGATAGGCGCGCGCTTGTCGATAACTTCGCTCAGCTTGTAGTTGGGTATGCAGATAAGAGTATCAACACCGGCGGTAAGCCTCTCTATTCCGGCCTTTGCGTTATTGATACGGACATTTCCCTCCCACATGAAGGGCTTGCTGACAACGGCAAGAGTAAGGATATCCATATCCTTTGAGAGCTTTGCTATATAGGGAGCAGCACCTGTACCGGTTCCGCCGCCCATACCGCAGGTAACGATAACCATATCAGCGCCCTGAAGTGCCTCTTTAAGCTCCTCCTCGCTCTCCTGTGCGGCCTTGTCTCCTATCTCAGGTTTTGAACCTGCGCCGAGACCTCCGGTAAGCTTGGCTCCTATCTGTATTCTTCGGGAAGCCTTGCAGAGATCGAGCGCCTGCTTATCGGTATTTACTCCGATAAACTCCACCCCGGTCATATTCTCATCTACCATTCTGTTTACTGCGTTATTTCCAGCTCCGCCAACGCCTATAACAATAATCTTAGCTTTGCTGTCAGGTTCAATCTCTCTTATATCTATGCCCACTGTTGTTTCCTCCAACGATGTACTTTTACACACACATATCTATAATATAATCATTTGTAACTTTTCGCAATGGAAAATTTAAGAATTTTTAAATTCTTCGTCAATCAATATCCGCCTTAAAAATATATATTCCGTTAGTCTCGTCGTATTCCCGCATATCAAGCACTCCGCTCATTCCGTCGAGCCTTTCGAGAAAGACCGGAAGATTCATGATCTTGTCCTCGATGTGCATATTGTCATTTCCGAGACTCACCCTCACATTCCCGAAATAAAGGGTTATCTCCCCCTCATCGTGAAAATGTATTTTGTCCACATTAAGGTCATATTTATCCATCAGCTTCGTGATGTCCAGAGTCCTTGAAAAATAATCCCTCTCGCCGGAACCGAGTTTTTTCCCGATCTCGATGCTGCTAAAGACGATTCCCGTCACCTGCGGAATCCCGTAAGTTTGCACGCTTGAGCTTTCTACAACATACCCGTCCTTGTCAAAATAAATATATCTGTCAAGGTATTTTACATATCCGGCAAGGGCTTTCTCAAATACCGTGATCTTTATGGAATCCCTGCTCGGAACCGATACCGATATTGAATCGACAAAAGGAACATCGGTTATCTTCCTGTTTTTGTACTTAAGAGAAAGGACAAGGGAATTGTCTCCCAGGGGACCGTCCATGACCATCTCCGTTATTTCCTGCTCTGTGTAGTGCTTGTTTCCCTCGACGAATACCTTGTCGGGGTCGATACGGTATGCGGTCAGAAGGTAGTAGACTCCTCCCAGCAAAGCCGCGATGATCGCCAGTATTATAACTATATTCAGTATAATGCGGGTTCTGCGGCTCACTTTCTCACCTCTGCACGATTACTGCGATTTATTTCAAACACAACGCCCATGTCCGCCATGAGGAAGCATACCGAGGAACCGCCGTAGGATATGAACGGGAGCGATACTCCCGTGTTCGGCAGGCTGTTAGTCGCCACGGCTATATTGAGCACGACCTGGACGGTAATATGCGCCATCACTCCCACAACAAGGAGGAATGCGTATGTATCTCTCGTATCCCTTGCGATAAAAAACATTCTCGAAAGGAGAAGTATGAACATTATTATAAGAGTTATCGCCCCTACTATCCCGAGTTCCTCACAGATGACCGAAAAGATCATGTCGTTGTGGGGCTCCGGAAGGTTCGATATCTTCTGGATGCTCTGCCCGAGTCCTCTCCCCCAGACGCCTCCGTTTCCGATGGCGTAAAGAGACTGGATAGTCTGGTGCGCCGTTGTATCCGAGGAGTTTTCGGGATGCAGCCAGGAATATATCCTCGCAAGCCTGAAGCCGCTCTCGCTTATATCGGTATTCTGGACATAAGCAATAACTATTATGGCGATTATCCCCACCACCCCGACGACAGCCAGCGTCTTTAAGTAATCACGGCTCACGACAAATACCATAATAAAGGATATTGCGAAAATAATGATCGCCGAGCTGAGGTTATCCGTGACGATGTAGATTACCCCGCATACCGGTAGCGGCAAAGCCATTGATATCCCGAAATATTTCCAGGTATTTATATTGTTCTTGTATTTGTTCAGCCACCATGCCATAAAGAGGATCATGGTAAGCTTCGAAACCTCAGCGGGCTGCAGATTGAAGCCCGTACCGGGAATCTCTATCCACCTTGATGCTCCGTGCGAGCTGATACCGAAGGGTATAGTGAGGAACGGCAGAAGGAAAGCTATTCCGTAAAAAAGAATGGGAAAAAACCATACCTTATTGTAAAGCCTGTGGGGAACAAACATAAGGGCAACGGCTCCGACGATTCCTATAAGGTCTGCAATCGCCTGTCTGCTGAGGAAATACTTCTGGTTACCCATGTGATCCCTTGCAGCAACATACGAGCTTGCGGAATATACCATAATAAGCCCGAAGCCAAGGAGAAATATAAGGATAAGCACCATGTTCCAGTCGAATCCCATGCGGGAAAATCTCCTGAGCTGCTTCGATGTGAACTTTTTTACATTATCCGCTGTAGATACCGCCATATCCTGTTCCTTAATATCCTGAATTAATTTCCCGAATTATCGCTCCGCTGCGCCGTGCTGAGATTACCGTTTACCGGTACATCCAGACCCATGGATTCGTTTACATCCTCCACAAGCTCTCCGGTTGAAGCGTCATACTTTTCACCGTTATCCGGATTTATGCGATATCCGGTAACCGGATCGACGGGATAAGTCATCCACTTCGGGTAGATATTTGCACTTTCTCCGGTGGAGTCGATTATCTCACCGTCGGTTACATACTCTTCTTTGTCTACATCAGTATGTACTTCCGTTTCGTTTGTGACTCTGTATGTGTTCTCGAGCTGTTTCTCCTCAAGCTCTTTTATCTCCGCATCCGAAAGCTCCTCGGTCATGTATATGCCCATATACGGAAGAACCTCTGTGAGGATGTTTCTCGCTATGGTCGTCGCGAGCTTAGCGTCGTCCTGCTTTGTAACATTCGGTCTGTCAACAACAACATAAATGGCGATCTTCGGATCATCCGCAGGAGCGTACCCTATGAAGGATACCACATATTCCTTGTTGCCTCTCGGAAGTGTCTCTGCGGTTCCGGTCTTACCGCCTATCGCGTAACCTGCGGGCCTTGCGGTTTTACCGGTTCTGCGCTCTCCGCCCTCCTCCATGACCGTGGCTCTTGTGTAGCTGCGAAGCTTCTCCGATGTTGTCTCCGATATTACCTGTTTTAGGACTCTCGGCTCGATATTCTCAATGGTAGCTCCGCTTGCGTTGGTAATCTTGTTTACCATGTGGGGCTCATAATAATATCCGCCGTTTATCAGCGAGCAGAAGCCCGTCATCATCTGTATCATGGTAACATTGAAGTTCTGTCCGAAGGTATTGGTCGCAAGGTCGGAGGGAAGCATATCCTTTGAGTTGTAAATAAGGCTTGCGGTCCTCGCCTCCCCCGCAAGATCGATATTCGTCTTCAGTCCGAAATTGAACACCCTCTGGAACTGACAGAATTTCTCTTTACCCATCGCCTGACCGATCTTCATAAGCGCGACATTGCAGGACCATGCGATGGAATCCTGAACCGACACGGCTCCGTCACCGCCGGAGGCGTAGGTATGGCACTTTATCTTATGTCCGCCCACCTCGAGGTAACCGTTACAGGTATAGACCTCGTTTCCGAGGATGCTTCCGCCTTCGATCGCGGCAGCTACCGTAAAGGGCTTCGCAGTGGAGCCCGGCTCATAGGTATTTGAAATACAATAATTCTTCCAGAGTGAAGAAAAATTGATATTTAACTGCTCATCCGAGAGGCTGTATATCAGCTCTTCCGAAATAGGTGTATCCGTGGTCTCGTACTCGGTATATCCGTTCGGATTTATGTAAGCCTCTATGAGCTGTGTTCCTATAAGGGGTGTGATGTTTTTATAATCATTGGGATCGTAGTCCGGATAGTTGGCCATGGCCTTTACTTCGCCATTGTTCACATCCATGATTATGCAAGCGACATTCTCGGCTCCGTTCCCGGTTCTTGCGTTGTTCTTGTACTTTTCGTTAAACTCTCTTAAATATTTTTCGACTATCTTCTGGGTATTCGCGTCGATGGTGGAATGAAGCGTGTATCCGTCTATCGCCGCCTTGACCGTTCTCTCGAGAGTCTCGTCATCATTCTGATAGCCGTACTCCCTGCCGTTCGTGCCGGTAAGGATATCGTCGTAATACTCCTCAAGACCGTACTGTCCTTCGGCGTTGGAATTCTTTCTCGTAAATCCGAGTACCGTCGATGCAAGACTGCCGTTGGGATATATCCTCTTGTATTCCTCCTCGAAGTAAACTCCCTTAACAAAGTCGTTTTCCGATTGAACCGCCAAAAAATCGCTTATTTCGCTGTAGGACAGCCTTCTTGCAACAACATAGTATCTGCTGTTCTCATTGTTCGTTACATAATACCTTATGGAAGAAACATCTATCAGATCCGAAGGAAAACAGTTCTCAAGCGCAGTAAGTGTGGGGTCGAGATATCTGTGATCCTCGTGGGTCAGCATTACGGACGCATCGATAACCATATTGTAGACCTTCTCGGAGGTTGCAAGGATGGTTCCGTTCGCGTCTACGATATCCCCCCTCTTAAACGGCAATATGACCGAATCGTAAGACTGGTTTTGCAAAACAGCCTTCTGGTATTCGGTCCCATGCACTTTCACGATATATATCAGTCTGGCGGCCAGCGCCCCAAGGAGCAGTATCGATACTGCCATGAAAACCCCGAGCTTTATCTGCCGGTTTTGTCCGTTTGAAAGCCGCGGTCTGACGGACTGACGCTTGTTTGTTGTCTCTTCTCTGTCTTTATCCATAGCCTCAATTGCTGTCTGCTTTTCTCATATAATCATTTCCCGCAGAAGTATAGGTTACAACCTGGCCTTCCCCGGCATAGGTCATACCGAGTTCACCTCTCGCTATGCTCTCAATGCTCTCAAGGTCGACGCTGCTTGTGATCCTTGAATAATGCTCATCATTGGAGGAGATGAGGTTGTTGAGCTCGATCTGCTTGCTTGCTACAGTCTTTACCTTTCTGGTAAGCTCGCTCTGGAGCTGTACATAGTTTACCACATTTATCGCAAATATAACAAATGCAATTCCGGCAATGGTAAATCCCAGCAGGCTGAAGGAATTGGCCTTGCGGGGTCTTCTTGCCCTGTGGGGCTCATATTCTTCCCTTAACAGTCTGCTCTGTCTGTAGTCGTAGTCTCTGGCCGCGCTTCCGTACTCGTACTCTCTTCTGCTCTGATTTCTGTAATCTGACATTTTCTCCACCTTCTCTACTCTCTCTCAAACACTCTCAGTTTTGCGCTTGCTGATCTGCTGTTCTCCCCCAGTTCTTTTTCCGATGGGGTGATCGGTTTTCTCGTAACGCACCGTCCCAGTGGCTTTTTCCCGCATACGCATACCGGAAATTCCGGCGGGCAGGTGCAGGGATTCTCACTTTTTCTGAAAATATTTTTTACTATCCTGTCCTCCAGGGAATGAAAGGTTATGATACAGATCCTTCCCCCGGGATTAAGGAAATCTATCATCTCGCCCAATGACTCTTCCAGAACCTTTAATTCACTGTTGCACTCGATCCTTATAGCCTGGAAGGTCTGCTTTGCGGGATGCCCCTTTTTTCTCATTTTCGCGGGTATTGCGGCATGAATGATATCACTCAGTTCAAAGGTGGTTTCAATCTTTTTCTTGCTGCGCTCGGCGACAATATGCTTTGCGATGTTCTTTGCGAACCCGTCCTCGCCGTAATCCCTTATTATCCTGTACAGCTCGCTTTCCGGATAGCTGTTTACTATCTCCTCGGCGGTAAGCGTCTGCCTCCTGTCCATTCTCATATCAAGGGGAGCGTCGTATCTGTAGGAAAATCCCCTCTCGGCATTGTCAAGCTGGTATGAGCTCACGCCGAGATCCAGCAGTATTCCGTCCGCGCCGTTTACCCCTAGTTCCTTAAGTCTTGCCACCGCGTTGCGGAAATTGTCCCTGATGATCGTTACATTCGGCGCGTACTCCTTTAATCTCTCGCTTGCAGTCCTTATGGCATCCTCATCCTGATCAAATCCGTACAGATGCCCGGTCTTAAGCTTCCCGGCTATCCTGCTTGAATGTCCCGCTCCCCCAAGCGTTCCATCCACATATACCCCTCCGGGCTTGACGCTTAATTCTTCAATTGTCTCCGTGAGCATGACGGAATAGTGATTGAATTCCATATTTACCCTCTTTAGATTGAGATTCCTCTGCTAAAGAGGCTCTTTACGGCATCCTTGGGACTGGTTCTGCCCTCTCTCTCATTCCAGTTTGCGGTATCCCATATTTCCGCTCTTCCATCGGTTGTTCCGATTATCGTCACATCCTTTGTGAGCCCTGCATATTCCTGTAAATTTGCCGGCACGAGTATCCTGCCGTGGGAATCGACCTCCACATACGCGGAGCCCGAACCGAAGAAACGCTTTACTTCACGCGCATCGGGGTCAAATGTGGGAAGTGTGTTCAGCTTTGCCTGGAATGTGCTCCACTCCTCCTCGGAGTAAACAATAAGGCATTGGTCTATCCCCTTCGAGATAACGAAACTGTCGCCGAGAACGGTCCTGAACTTCGAAGGAACGCTGAGCCGGCCCTTGGCATCAATCGTGTGATTATATTCTCCGATGAGTCCGGCCACTTTCTCAGCTCCTTTCCTTCCATTCTATCCCACTTTATAGGTATACTATCCCACTTCATCCCACTCACAAGCAAAAGTTTACATTAAAGTACACCATTATGCAAGTATTTTCAACAAAGTTTTTAAAAATTTCTTAATAATTTGTTTGGGTAATAATAGACAAAAAAATGGACAGCAGCCTTGTTGCTACTGTCCTTTTTAGACAAAAATTACTATATTTTGATATTCATTTTATGACAAGAACTATATATTGTGCATCCACCCTTTGACGGTGGGATGAGGTGGGATGAATTTCCCACTTTTTTCGATTTTTGGCTTTTGCTTCCTACCTCTTAATCTTAAGAATCTCCGGAAGCTTATCCTTCTTTATCAGTATCCTGCAGACTATCTCCCCGACAACTGCTGCCACGACAAGAATCACCGCAACAACCTGGGACACCGGAATCGTTGTTCCGATAAGATAAAGCTGGTCTGTGCGGATTCCCTCTATTATAAACCGCACAATACCGTACCCGCCGAAGTACCAGAGGCACATTTCCCCGTTAAACGAACGCTTCTTGCGGAATATCATAAGAAGGGCAAAGACAACCAGATTGCAGAAGCTTTCATAAAGGAAAGTGGGATGAACCTGTATAAAATTCTCTCCCTCCCCGATGTGCGAGGCAAGATCAGCCGAAATATCCCTTGCCCTTACAGCATCTATCGGAAGCCTCATGGCAAAAATGTTGTCGGTATACTGTCCGAAAACCTCCCTGTTGAAGAAGTTCCCCCAGCGTCCTATCGCCTGACCGAGTATAAGGGCGGGCATTGCCGCATCTGCAAGCGTAAAGCCGTTCAGCTTCTTTATCTTCGAGAAAATAAACGCCGTGAGGAATGCCCCGATAACACCGCCGTAAATAGCGATTCCACCCTGACGAAGATTAAATACATTCCAGAAGTTGTCCTTATAATACTCCCAGGAAAATACCACATAATAAATCCTCGCACCGATAAGTCCGCCGATTATTACCCAGATGGCGAAGTTCCAGAAGTCGTCCTCCTTCTGTTTATATTCCTTTGCGACATGTGAGGCGACGAACAATCCCGCCAGAATACCCACCGCAAAGGTAATACCATACATCGCTATCGTGAAATTACCGAAAAGCTTAAACTGCTTCGGCACATTTTCCAAATATATCCCCAGATTGGGAAATGAAATATCTGTAGCGTTCATCCTTTTTCTCCATCAGACATTGAATCTAAAGAGTATCACATCTCCGTCCTGAACCACATAATCCTTGCCCTCGATACCGACAAGCCCCTTTTCACGAGCCGCCGCAAGGGAGCCAAGTTCAAGAAGATTCTTGTAATTGACAACTTCCGCCTTGATAAAGCCTCTCTCAAAGTCGGTGTGTATCTTTCCTGCTGCCTGGGGAGCCTTTGTGCCTATCTTGATAGTCCATGCACGGCACTCATCCTCGCCGGCGGTCAAAAAGCTCATAAGTCCAAGAAGCTTATAGCTTGCGGCGATCAGCTTATCGAGACCGGATTCCTTTACTCCGAGAGCCTCAAGGAATTCAGCCTTCTCGTCATCATCCAGCTCGGAGATTTCCTCTTCAACTCTCGCGCTGATAACGAAAACCTCGCTTCCTTCCTTTGCCGCAAAATCGCGAACCTTCTTAACCATCTCGTTTGAAGCTCCGTCGTCGGCAAGATCCTCCTCAGCAACATTGGCCGCATAAATCACCGGCTTTGCGGTAAGAAGATTAAGCTCCTTCATGTATCCGGCTTCGTCCTCCTCGTCGATTTCAAGGCTTCTCGCGGAATTTCCGGACTCCAGATGTGCCTTCATCTTCTCAAGAAATACCTGCTCCTTTGCCGTTTCCTTGTCCATTCTCGCAGCCTTTATAACCTTTGCGAGCCTTCTTTCAAGCACCTCGAGATCCGCAAAGATAAGCTCAAGATTGATAACATCGATATCTCTTATAGGATCAACGCTACCGTCAACATGGATCACATTCGAATCCTCGAAGCACCTTACAACATGAACGATTGCATCTGTCTCTCTTATATTTGCAAGGAACTGGTTTCCCAGACCCTCGCCCTTTGACGCGCCCTTTACAAGTCCGGCGATATCAACGAACTCGATAACAGCCGGAGTAACCTTCTTTGTATGGTAAAGCTCTCCCAGTTTTTCAAGTCTCTCATCCGGAACCGGAACAACCCCCACATTGGGATCTATAGTACAGAAAGGGAAGTTCGCAGCCTGCGCTCCCGCCTTTGTAAGCGAATTAAAAAGTGTGCTTTTGCCCACATTGGGGAGCCCCACGATTCCTAGTTTCATAATATTATAATCTCCTTTGAGTTTTCTTTATTTTACGGGCTTTTCGCTACATGCCTTTTTGACCGAGTGCCACATCGAGTGCCACGAGTCAAAATTTCGCATCAAGTTTTATACCACTTTTAAAGCGTCA
>JAFVCL010000095.1 GCA_017479285.1 Lachnospiraceae bacterium | reverse complement strand
GGTTAGGTTATTTAAGAGCAGAAGTCTCGCCTCCCCGGCACACTCCGGCTTCAGCATGAAGAAACAATATGTATCGATAAGTGAAAACAGATTTGCCGTGCGTCCCTCTATTTTAAAATTATTTATTCCCATAGGGATATACTTTGACCATATATCATCAGGTTTGATAAAGGTCTTATAATTCTGTATCGTATGCACATTATTCCTGTCACCATATTCACAATGCCATGGAATAATCGGTATACGCTTTTCCGGTGGAAGGGTTCTGTTCTTAATGACTATTCTTTCATTTCTCGCCTGATTGATATAATGCTCTCCGCGCCTCGGGCAGTCAGGAATACAGAGCGTATTGACCAGAACCTCAAGCTTCTCCGGCTTCTTAACCTTCTCAAGTATATCCCAGCGATAATTCAGATTATAATCAAGAACAACATACTGGTAATCCTTTTCCAGTTCTTCATTAAGTGCATCAAGCTCCTTAATTTCCTTACAGGTAGAACTGTTGTATTTAAAACTCGGATATTTTTCACGCAGATATTTTTCGAGTACCGGTGAAAATATCATCACCTCATTCATCCCGTTATCGGCACATTTCATGCAAAAATTACAATAAGGATCGTCAAGATCCTCCTCTGTTATTTCAGGGTTTGTGTATGTATACCTGATGGGAATGCCCTGACCGTTGATATTCTTAATAACAGCCTTTATAAAGGCGGCATCACACTGGTCGTTCCCGACAAACCTTCCCCCTGTCCATAACGACATGGGAAATTCTCCGAAGCACGATCCGATCTCCACACCCTCTCTGAAATACTCCGGATACTGCTTAAGCATATTTATCCACATCATATTAAGCGGATAATTATATCTCAGTCCCGGCAGATGAAACCTTGCTTTAAGTGCCATATTTCAGTTCCTTTCTTCCCTGTTGCCCTTTATCACGGCAATTTTATTAAACAGCCCATATTTAATCAGGCTTTGATATGACAATCTGACCATCCTTGACAAACACCTTGACCTTGTTGTCCTTAAGTCCGAGATCAGCGACCATTTCCGAGGGGAGCTGCAGTCTTCCGACCCTGTCCAGCACCGCATATTCATCCTGTGTATCCTCGCTTCGCCAGTCTATATCGCTTTCTTTAAGTCTGTCCTGGTAGGCTTCCTTGAGAACTCGCTCCGAGCTTATCTTTCCGTCTCTTATAGCCACCACTCTCTTAACCTTTTTAGACAATGCGGTATCATGTGTAACTATAAGTATAGTCTGTCCGGAACGATTAAGCTCCGAAAACACATCAAAAATATAATTGGCAGTCTTCGTATCCACGCTTCCCGTGGGCTCGTCCGCCAAAAGCAGCTTCGGCGAATTGGCAAGGGCAATGGCAATGGCAACCCTCTGTTGCTCACCGCCCGATAGCATATTCATACGACTTCCCTTTTTATGACTCATCCCAACAAGTTCGAGAAGTCCAAGTGCTTTATCCCTCTTCTTGCTTGTGGAAGAAAGCTGCATCGGCATCATTACATTTTCCAGAGCAGACAAAAAGGGAAGCATATTTCTTCCGTTGTTCTGCCATACAAATCCGACTGTATCGCGCTTGTATAACACCAATTCCTTTTCCGTCATGGTGAAAAGATTCTTACCTGCGACAAATAACGATCCTGCGCTGGGTCTGTCCAATCCGCCTATCATGTTTAGGAATGTTGATTTGCCGCTGCCGCTGTTGCCTATTATAGCAGTCAACTCACCCTGTTCGACGATAAGATCAAGTCCCTGCAGTGCAAGAACCTCTGTCTCCTTCGTCTTGTATATTTTTACAAGATTATCCGCCTTTATAAGTGCATTGTCCCCCGGAACGACTTCCTTAGTATCAGCCTCTTGTGCAATTTCGTCTTTTGTCTTAATTTCCGCTGTTTTCTCTTCCATCAATTCTTTCTCCGTTTTCAAGCTCTATCAGGAAATCCGCAGCCCCCATAAGTCCTACATCATGCGTGGTCATAAGTATCGAGATGCCTTCCTTTTTGCTCATCTCCGCAAATAACTGAGCAACTCTCGCAGCCATAGCGCTGTCAAGCTCCGCTGTCGGCTCATCAGCGAGAATAAGCTTAGGCTTATGTGCAAGTGCTCTGGCGATAGCCACTCTCTGCTGCTCACCTCCTGACATTTCCGCCGGCATATGTGAGATACGATTTCCGAGACCAACCAGCTTAAGACACTCCTCTACCCGTCTGTCCCTTTCCTTTCCGGGCTTGATCCCCGCCATTCTCATGGAAAACTCAACATTTTGAAAAGCATTCAGAGATGGTATAAGCGATACCGACTGGAACACAAAGCCCATTTTTGTACGGCGCATATCCTCTTTCTCATGATCAGTCAGCTTTGATACATCTATCCCGTCAATGCGCACAATTCCTTCCGTCGGTTTGTCAAGAGTGCAAATAAGGTTCAGAAGAGTCGTCTTACCTGAGCCGGAACGTCCTTTCAGTATGACAAAGGAACCCTCCGGAATCTCCGCATTTATCTTTTTAAGTGCCCAGAAATCTCCTCCCGGCACCGGAAAGCTTCTTGAGACATTTTCAACTTCTATGACATTTTTGCTCATTAATCTTCTCCAAGTTTGAGTGCTTTGGTAACATTCATACGAAGCAGCATTACAGTAAGTACAATAAGACAGATAATCATCATTACCGCGATCACAGAGATAAGTCTTACATAATCATTTGTCTCGGTTATCAGTTTAAGCGGAAGAACCTGTTCTGTTGAAGCATAGGCCTTCTGCAATATAGGCACAAACATGGTCGATGTAAGATATCCTATTCCAAGTCCGGCTGCTATTGAGAATATGCCGCAGAATACCTGTTCATTTATAAGCATGTGGAAGAGTTCTCCTTTATGGAAACCGGATGCCCTGAGTACTCCAAATACAAGCTCCCTCTCCCTGAGCGCCATGATCCAATAGATAAGATATCCTATACCGCAAAGGATTATGGTAATGACAAATCCTAACGTAAGTATGCCGTTTGTTCCCTGCAAGAGTGGATCCGTCTCCGCTGCTTCAATATCTGTTCTTCTGTTGGTGTATTTCTTTAGGCTTACCTTGTTCTCATTGAGCCATGCATATATGTCAGATGTTGTGGCGTTTTCTCTTGTGGAAGCCCATATCTCATACGGATACTCTCCGAGGTTCTCTCTCAGATACTCGAAATGACTTACAACAAGATAACTGCTTTCGGAGCTGACACTTCCGTCGGGCTGAACCACGAGCTGATCCTTGGCATATCCCGGCCAATAATCAAAGAAGTCTATGATAACTCCGCTTACATTTTTGCCCTCCGACTTTTGGAATGTAAGAGTGTCCCCCACCTTAAAGCCAAGCTTGTCCCGGAAATTTGAGGAAACAAGAAGACCGTCCTCCGATACGGCAAGTTCGTTTAAAAGTTCATAATAATGCTTGCCATTAAGCTGTTTGTCCACGTAGGTTATCTCCCCATACTCCTTTGTATGTACGCCAAGAAGTCTCACGGCAAACTTGCCGTTCTTTCCTCCGCCTGCGTACACATCATCGTAATTATATACCTTTGTATACTGTGAAATAAAGGGGGCAGATATATATTTACCCATATCAGGCTCAATATATCTTCCCGTTCTCGCTCCTGTCTGAGAGTCCACTCCCTCGTACCAGAGTTCTTTCATTATAAGATCTGCGCCGTCAATATAGTCCTTGTTAATCACAGCGTTCTCAACAATGGTCCGCGCAACCGTGGAGTGGTACATTCCAAGCGATACAGTCATCATAAGGAACAGCATGATAAGCTGCTGCTTGCGCCCATTCTTTACATTTTCCATAAAGGAAACAAAGCTTGCAGGCTTCCATGCCTTCTTACCGAGAGTATATATAAGTCTCAGTAAATAGGGTTGCAGCCTGAGCATCAGCAGTCCCAAACCTATTATCATAAGCGACGAAGCCAGATAAAGGAGCGGATCCAATGCCTTGCCGTTTAAAACGCTTTCCGCCATATCTGCTGAGCTTTTACGGAAATTATAATATCCGTAACCTGCCACTGCGATACATACAAGATCAATAAACAGCTTTTCCCACAGCGCTTTCTTCTTAAGTGCTTTTTGTTGCTTCAGATTAACGATCGAGACCTTACTGTGTCTTATTGCGGGTATTGTAAGACAAAGAAGTCCGAGAAGCATGGCCGCGCCTGCGTATATCGCAGCCGTCTGTGTAAATCTTACATCAAGCCGCTCATTGAGATCAAAAATGAGAAAATTCCTGGTTGCCCCCAAAAGCCTGCTCAGCATCATTCCGAGCGGAATACCGAGCGCTGCCCCGGATATCGTAAGTACAAGCGCCTGGTACAGATATAGCCTGAATATCTGAGCCCTTGAGGAACCACGGCTCTTTATAACGGAAATCTCATTTCTCTCCATCTCATACATTTGTCCGGATATCATGAGAAGAAAAGTTGCAAGCATAATAAACACCGGAACCTGAAGTATGACCAGAGTTGCCGAGATCCTGGCGATCTTGTTGTTGTAACTGTCAATAGCCTCTGTATAGATAGGCTGTTTTATGACATTTTTGTAAGGGCTTCTGTCCACATAGTATGAAGTCCAATCCAGGAGATTCGGTATTTTTTCCGCCGTAAGGTCTTCATACTCAAAGGCCGCAAGATACCTGCAGCTTATGTTATATCTTCCCGCTCTCTCCCCGGTAAACATTTCCCTAAAGAGATCGGGGTTCATAAAGCAGACATTATCGAGTTCTCCTGCCTCCTCCTGCCAGAAAAGATCGTCATCATTTTTTTCAAATACGCCCTTTACGCAAAACCTGAGCGGATTACCGTTGAAATCCTTTACTGCATCGTATTGCATAGTCTCGCCGACGATGAATCCCTGAGTCACCAGACAGCTTTGACTGATGACAACCTCTATCGCACCATCCTCCGTAAGACCGGCCTCGGAATAGATCTCCCCGTTTACCATGTCAATATGGCTGTCAAGCTCGGTCTTCATGGCAAGCTTAACCGAAATGTCCTCCGCGTCAAGTCTTAGCAGTTCTGAATGAACACCTGCCTTCTCGAGCGAATAGAAGCATATTGAGGATTTTTCCCTGACTCCCATATTGGTATATATTTCACCGAGAAGCTTCTCGATGGAAGCCATATTCTTTCCTGTCTTGTCCTTTTTGGAAAGGACATTCATATTTATCTGTGTAGGCCATACCCCCGTCTGACTGTAATACTGATCAAACTCATCAAGCAGCATCCTGTCATAAACCGCAGACTGATAGAGCGGAAAGCTTACGGCGGTTGCCACCAGGAGAATGCACCCCAGCAGCAGACTGAGATTCATCCACTTCTTGTGCCACATTTTCTGTAACATTATTCCCAGCATATCTTCGTACCCTCGCTCAATCCTTCCGCAACCCAATAGTAATTATTATCGGATCCTCCGGCCACAAAACTGACTTCGGAGATGCTTCCGTTATCGTCAATAACCTTAACAAAGGTTGTTCCCTTGACTTCCTTTACAGCTTTTTTGGGAATGAGTAAAACTCCCTCCATGGAACGTACCGTAGCATTTACACTAACCCTTGTGGCTCTCCACCAGCCTGCATCGGCATTGCTTCCCGCAATATCCCCCATAACCTCAGGCGGAAGCTGGACCAATGAGTACTCCTGCTGAAGTTCTCTGCTGACGGCGATGGGATTAACGCTGACTACACTTCCCTCTGCATCCTTATTGACACCGGCTTTATCCGTATATGTAACTGTCACGGTATTACCCAATGAAAGTCTTCCCTGCTCGTCCTCAACAAGGATGAAGCATGAGGCATCGTCCGCGATCATTCCTATTGCAGAATCATTCGGGATAAGATCTCCGGGCTTGGCATTTCTTATGATTGATGTAATGATACCGCCGGTCTGCGCAACTATCTCTTTGACAGCCGCATCATTCCTCATCTCATTCAAAATCTTCTGTGTTTCGTCTATCTGCTTTCTGACAGCTTTTATCGAATACTTGTTACTGTCGTTTTCATCTGTCTTTAAAAGCTCATCAAGGCTTTCGTTAAGACGCTGGAGACTTCTTGCGGTCCTGTCTGTCTCTATCTGATCGGCGACAACATGCACTCTCGCGATGACCTGTCCTTTTTCGACCTGTTCATTCGTGACAACGCATATTTCATCCAGATAAGTCGTTCCGTATTTTACCGGATTCATTATGTTCATACTTGTTGGATAAAAAAGATAACCCGTAGAGGAAAAATCATATCCTATGCTTCCCTTTAAAACCTCTGCCTCGTTACTGCCGCCTCCGAGCTTATACTCAGCCTTTACCAGATCTCCCTCGGAAAGTCCGGACAGTATCTCGGTGTATAATCCATCATTAAGTCCGGTGATGACACTCTTTTCCTTAAAGCCTTCTCCTTCGAAGGCGTACGCGATATACCCGTCACCGTCAAAAGCTACAGAGCTTGAGGGCACGCAAAGAGCACCCTTTCTGCTGTCCTTGATTATGACTATGACCGCGTAATCGCCGAATCCGATCTTTCCATCGGGATCCGCTATATCAAATGTGCTGTAAACAGTGCCGTTTTTTTCGGAAAGTCTTTTATACTCATCTGAATCCATCGGTCTGTAGGAGACCTCGTATCTCACACCGTTTACGATCGCGTAAACATCCTCGGCCTTGTTAATAACTCCCGCGTTAACATAGGCACACTTTAAAACCTTGGTATCCATAGCGGAGACAGCCATTCCGAGACTATTCTTACCAATGTAATCATCATAGTTGTAATATTTAAATGACACAACCGTTCCGTCTTCCGGAGCAAGCAGCTGCATTTCTCCCTTTTGTCTGCGTACATCCGAAAGCTTAAACAGCTGATAATCATGATCCAGCTTATAGAGCTCCTGTCTCTCCTTCAGGGCAAGTTCCGCACGCTGATATGCAATATATGCATATCTGCTCTGACCGTCCCAGTTATTGTATTCCTTTTGCCAGCCTTCATAGTCCTCGGAGTCTTCTTCCGGTCTGCTCTCCTCAAGTCTCTCTACAATAGCAGCCTTGTCCTCGTAATCCCTCTTTGCTTTTGAAAGAGCATCACTTAATTGTTCAACACTGTCGGAATACTGCTCTTCCATATCGGCGATGGATTCCACAAGGTTTTCTATCTGGTTGTCAAAGTATGATGTATCACCGCTTATCAGCGCATCTCCGACAGAGACTTTTTCCCCGGGCATTTTTAAGTATGACCTGAAGTGTATATCACTCTCAAAGGGTATCTCGGTTACTTCCGGACAACAGATAGCCGAGATGACCTCCGAAACATAAATATCCCTTCTGGCAACAGTCGCGTACGGAGCCGCCACACTTACCGGATCAAGGAGGGAAATATCATCCCCCCTCCCGTCATCATAAGCCGTCGTGCAACCTGTAACAAGCACCCCTCCAAGAAGCATTGCCACCATAAGAAATCCTGATATAAGATTTTTAATAATCGATCGTTTTTTCATCAGCGTTTTATCACACTATCCCCTTCATTAAGTCCGCTAAGTATCTCCGTCATACCTTCCCCGGAAATCCCGGTCTCTATCCAGACAACCTCCCTTAGTCCCTCTGCATTCTCGACATATACATAACTTGCATCCCCTGCGGAATGAACACAGGATGAGGGGAGTCGTAGAACACCGGTATGCTTTTCCAGCACTACTGTAACGCTTCCCTGGGTCCCGACCTCAAGGTTTTCGGTGTCATCACCCGAAAAGATAGAGAATTTCTGGGTCTCACCCCATTCCTCCATATCAAGGGGCAAAAGTTCGTAGTTTCCCTTTCCGTTCCCTACCGATACCTTCATCTGGACGATTTCTCCCTCGTTAAAGTATTTTATATGATCAGCATCCTCTGTTTCGAAATAGCCCTCCGAGTTATCAACGATCGTCATTATTGACTTTTCAACATTGGATGTCGATCCCTCAAGACCTTCTTCCACAGAGCTGACCTTTCCGTCAAATTGGGCATAAACCCGGCTACTGGCGTATTCTTTTCTCAGTGCAGACAGCTTTCGTCTGTCAAACTCAAGATCATCGTCGTAACCACGGCGCCTTGAGTCATTCCCGTCATATAAATTGTCGAGATTTTTTTCAAGGTTCTCCTTATCCTTGTCCGACTGTCCGGAACCATACAGATAATTAAGATAAAACCCCTGCATATCCAGTTGTTCCTCTTCGTCCAAATATCCGAGGAGCAGCTCGTTTCTGGCGATGCGGTACTCCAGCGCCTTGATTTCAGCCTGCAATGTTCCCACCGATATTTCAGCTAAAACATCGCCCTTCTTTACAGCATCCCCCTGTTCAACATACACCTTGGTAATAACCTTTCCGCTGACAGGGAAGAAAACCTCCTGCTCGTCATTTTTCCGGTATACGCATTTCACAGAATCCGTCACTCTGACATCCCCTCTGTCAACCTGGACAAAGCTGTACTCCGTGTAGGAGTCGTCTCCGCTGTCAAGGATAACCATTGGTTCCTCATCCCTGTTATAGGTACATCCGGTCGAGCCAAGAAGAACAGCATTGGCAAATAAAATACCTGCAAAAAATATTCGATTTCTGTTTTGTATATTCTTCATCATAGTCAACATTTTAATTGTAAATCCCCATGTTTACTATCAATTAGATATCTATTTAGCTAAAATCTGCCCAAATTTTGCGCAAAAAAAGAGACTGCACCGGAAAATACAGCCTCTTTTTATTATTTAATACTATCTACAGTCTTCTGCTTCTAATTACTTGCCGTTAGCTGTGTCGATGAAGGTCTTCCAGGACTCAGCACACATCTCGATTGCAGCAGAAGTATCTCCGCCGGGATAAGGGAACCATCCCATGTCCGCAGCACCCGAGATTCCGGGGATCATTCCGGAGTAGGTGATAACAACATGCTCAGGCTCAGACATCATAGGAATAGTCTCGTCACATGCTCTCTCATCAAAGATACCGGTACGAGCCTGTCCTACGAAAGGATTGTAATCCTCATATCCTGCAGGAGCCTGGTTCCATACATACCATGCAAAAGCAACCTTCCATGCTGTTTCATCATCATAATAAGAAGGAAGAACAACAGGGTTGTTGGATGCAATATTTACAAGGCTTCCGGAAGGTCCGGCAGGTATCATAACATACCCAACAGGGAACTGAGCGGAAGCAAGCTCTCCGTCAGAACGTCCTGCGTACATACCGCCATCCTCACAGAAAGCAACTGTACCATTGAGGAACTCCTCCTTGTAGTAATCCCAGTTTGCTCCCTCAGGTCTGGGCATATAATACTCGTTAAGGAGCTTTAAAGCAAAGTCCATACCTTCGATAGTCTCAGGATCCTCAAGTCTGTAGGTGTAGCCATCTGCGCTGTTTCCTACCCACTCACCGCCGTTTGATACAGCGAACATCTGGCCCCATCCACCGGTGTTACCGGTAACGCCCCAGATATCATTTGTACCGTCGTTGTCGGTGTCCTTCTGTACCTGTGAAAGAATGTCAAGGAACATATCCCATGTCCAGGTTCCATTCTTCTGAGCATCATAGATGTCATTGATATCTACATTGGCATCAGCAAGGATCTGCTTGTTGATATAAAATCCTCCACGGGGCTCGGAAAGACCGCCGTACATAGCATAAATACCTCCCTTGTAGGTATACTGCTCATGAACCTTGTTTGCAGTGAAGAACTCCTCGGAGAAATCAAGGCAGTCAAGCTTTGAAAGGTCATACATAAGACCTGTTGCCATAGCCTGAGCGATCTCCTGTGAGTCACGAACGATCCAAACATAGTTTGTTCCGTCTCCTCCTGAGGTTACATCATCAACGAAATCTGCAGGAGTGCTGCCCCAGTCAGAAATTGCTTTCTGAACAAGCTTGAAGTTGTACTTCTCCTCAACCCAGTCAACATACTCTGCACGAGCCTCCTCATATTCGTTCTGAGGATTGTTTCTGAAGTAACTGTCTCCTTCAGGATCAGTCCACCAGTCACGAACTACGATCTCCATTCCCCCAAGATCAATGGGGTTACCATCGGCATCAGTGTAAACGGTGTAAGGCTCTACTTCTTCCACAGGCTCGGTAGCGTCTGCTACAGGCTCGGTTGTTGTATCTGCCGGAGCAGTCTCGGTTGCGGTATCCGAAGAACCGGTGGTGTCAGCAGGTGCGGGAGTATTTGAAGTATCATTTCCGCTTGAACATGCTGCAAGACTCAATGCCATCGCTGCAGTAAGAGCAATGGACATAACCTTTGAGGTCATTTTCTTTCTCATACTATATTTACCCTCCATATAGAATATATATTCTACTTCCTGGGACTTTTCCGGGAGTCCCATGAAGCAAGATACCATGATTAATATAACACACTTAAATTGAAAGCACAATAGTTTTTGTTCAAAATTTGTTCAAAATTTGTTCAAAATCTGTTCTGATTTACATTTTGATTCCGGATGAACTGATGCTCTCAACAAACTGTCTTTGTGCAAAGAGATAAAGCAGTATTACGGGACCGACGACCATAAGAGTACCTGTTGAAAGGATACAATTGGACCTCGCTATGGATACCGTCGCCATTGTACCGAGAATCCTCATCATGTACGCAGCCAGACCATCAACGATATTTGCAATGCTCCTGCTTACCAGAGTAACGCCGGAGAGGAAAAGCTTTGAATAAAAACCATCGGTCCACTGCCATACAAATGCAAACAGGAAGCAGGATGTTATTATAGGCTTAGCCTCGGGAAGCATGATCCTAAAGAATGTCCTTACAACTCCGCAGCCGTCAACATAAGCAGCCTCTTCCATATCCACCGGGATATTTCTAAAGAACTGTCTTATCATGTAAATATACAGACCATTCTTAAGTCCCATACAACCGGCACTCATAAGATAATACGGAATGGCTGAGCCTCTCAGGTTTATGGTGTTTCCGCCGTTAATCAGCTTTATAATTCCAAAAATATCAAAGAATCTGAAATGCAGATAAAGGGCATTCGATATAACCTGGGGAGGAATAATGATAACCAGCATTACCATCGCAAACCAGAATTTCTTAAGCTGAAACTTAAATCTTGCAAATCCGTAGCCTACAAGGGTACATACAGCTATCTGCAGGATCGATATCGTAACGGAGATCACAAAGGAGTTTATCAGTCCTTTTCCATAATTCATTATCTCTGCCGCGATCTCGTAATTCTCCGTCGTAAAATGCAACGGTATCGAAACAACTATAGGGTTGTACAGATCCTCCTCTGTCATAAAGCTGACAGATATCTTGTTGAGAAGAGGCTGAAGTATCAAAAAGCAAAGTCCGAAGAGAAGAATAAATCTTGCAATGCTGACAAACACTGACGAAGCCTTCTTTTTAAGAAGGTATCCTTCAGACTTCCTGTTTCTTTCCCAGAAGCTCTCCTTCTGTACCTTGTTTTTAGTCATTGTAGTATACCCCCTTTGAAATCAACAGTGATGTAATACCTACAAAGGCTATTACTATTACAAAATAAGTCCATGTCATCGCCGAAGCCGCACCATAATTCTGCTGAGCGATCATCATATTCTGTATTTTCTCGATTACCTCATTGTCGGATCTCATACAGAAATCAACAACAGTGTATACCCAGTTTACAAGGAAAAGCGAACTGATGGACGGGAATGTGATCTTCCACAGACTCTCCCACGCAGTACAGCCCTCTATGTCAGCCGCCTCGTACATACTCTTCGGAATCGTCTGAAGTCCGGAGAGGAAAATGACTATCTGAATACCTGAGGCAAGTGCAACATCATATATATTGTCTATGACCTCGAATACCTTCTCAAACGCCCTGACACCGACCCCGGCAGTTCTGAGTATAGTCTCAAGTCCGTCCGTAATACTTACCGTGGTAGTGACATCCTCAACCTGCTGCTGCAACATTGCGATAAGCTGGTTATTCGATTCAAGGCCAAGCATAACACCGGATGAAAGAATAACCGGAAGGAAGAATATTGCTCTTACAAGCGCTCTTCCGTGGAACTTCTGATTCAGTATAAGCGATATGAAGAAACTGAAAACTATGATGGCAAGCGAATATATCACCATCCTGAGGAGTTCCTCCGTAAGAAGTCTGACATACTCCGGATCGACTCTGAACGCATATTTATACTGTTCGATACCGTTCCATACCATGTTAAACTGTCCGGCCCCCAGCTCCACATTACAGAAACTCATATAGAGAGACTGGAAAAAAGGTTTAACCATGAATACGAGAAAACCTATGATAAACGGTGATATAAAAATATATCCCGATATCGCTTTTCTCTTTTCAAGTCCGGCAACTTTCTTTTTTGCTTTTGTTTTCATTTGATCTGCCTCTTTAGAATATTTATCGTACTACGATATAATCTCTTGTGGGTACAACCGTTCCGTCGGGAGCTGTGAAATCCTCTGCATAACTGTAATTAACATAAACCTTGGTGCCGTCGGCGTAAGTAGTACATCTTACATAATCCGAAAGAACCTCATGATCCGTCATTTCCTGATTGAATGTATGTCCCAGCTCTTCATTGTATCTGGTACACATATCAACCATCCGGCTCTTCCATGAAGCGTATTCAGCGCCGTAATACTCGGGATATAGCGTCTTCTGGAGAGCAAAGGAGCTCTCGCTCATAAGTGTGAAGTTAAGACCCGCACCGTACTCTGCGCTCTTTAAAAGCTCCTCCTCATCATTTCCGCAGATATTCACAGGTTCACCCGTATAATTGATATAACCGTGAACAGCTATCTGATAAAAAGGTACTTCCTCGTCGATAATGGTGTACCCGCTTCCCTTAAGATCCATATTGGTAACAACATCTGCATAGGGAACCGCATAATCATTACCCATATTGATCATCAGCTTTGCACCTCTGTCATCAAGGCTCTTTAGAAGATCAGTGTTAAGAGTCTTAACCGCTTCTCTGCTGTAGGTAGCTTTCTTGTAGAAATCCGATGATATATCCATACCGATATCCTGAAAGGAAACTCCGGCACCGTATTTCACAGAATAATCGACAAGATTGTTGGCCATCTTCATAGCAAGAGGTGTATGAAGGAGATAATAACTCTTAAATCCTTCCCTTGCCTTATAGGTAACATGGCTGAATTCAAACAGTTCAGCTCTCTCCTTGGTTAAAAGTCTGGCAGCATCTCTGTAAGAGAAAAAACCGTTGAATATGTTACTTCTGTGCTCATATTGGGTTATACCGTCAAGGTAAAGATCTACTCCGACCTCCTTCGCGGTATCGTTAAGATATACAAAATCTTTTTTTGATCCAAGCGCTCCGATGAGGTTGATCTTCTTTAACAGCTTCTGGCTTACTCCTCCATTGCACCAGCCCGTGAACTTAACGGAAAGATTGCCGAGTCCTTCGTTATCAAGATCTCTTATCATTTCTGCCGCTTCGCGGTAGCTGGTGAGTTTTAGAGGTCTTGTAACAGGAACACCGAGAACCTGCTGCTTTTTATCTATAGCTCCGACGATCTCCACGGTAACGGGAGCCTGATCATAATCATTAAGGCTCATGTACTGACCGTATTCCGTCTCAAGGTAATCTCTGTAGGCATAAGCCATATCGACATAATCACCTTTAGCTATAAAGCGGTATCTTTGAACTATACTCTCGTCTTGAGGAAGCCCCTCGAGGTAAGCATAAACATCCGAGCCCGCGATCTCACTTATATCAAACTGCTCTCTCTGGCACAAGCTGTACTTAGCGGAAGTAAAGTTGTATTCGTTCACTTTCCCGCCTACCGTTGCCATAACCGCGCCATACGAGGAACCGTCCTCCATGATACAGATATATGAGCTATCGTCACAGGACTGACCAAAGGCATTAAAGTAAGCTCTTGTGTTATGGATCACATATTCTCTTCTAAGGTCCATATCCCAGCCGTAAAGATTTGCGTAATAATCTGCCTGGGAAACCTTTCCGTTATTGTAGTTGATCACAGCTCCGCCGCCTTCCGGCACAAGCATGAAGCCTTCATCCTCTTTTCCGCCCGCTCCGAAGTAGGGAAGAGGTGTTACGGTGTAAACGGGTGTGTCGGGATCGTATTCTATTGAATTAAACGGGATTTCAACAACCATCTCATTTCCGGAAAGCCTTATGATCATATCCAGATTGAATACCGGATTGTCGCTCGTGCTTTCGGACATGTCAAGCTCCTTGTCGGCGAGATAATCATCATAGGTGTATCCCGCTCCTTCAAAGGCTTCTTCGAAACGCTGCTTACGGCTTTCGTTTGCGTTATCTCTGAGGACATAGATGGGTTCCTCGGCAAGTATAGGATACGCAGCAAGCAGCTCTTCCTTATTATCTTTTTTGGAAAGCTTGTTTATATTGTAAAGTTTATAGAAATCCTTGATCGTTGAAGCATCACTGTCGCTCATCTTCGACCTGTAATCATCGAAATCCGTAGCCCTTATGACCTTCGGTATAATGTATTCTCTCTCCACATTACCCAATGAGTAATGAAGTATTACACCATCATCAAGCTCCTCTATTTCATAAATCCCTTTGTCAATGCTGAAGGATTTGCTGTCATATACAGTCTCAAGTCCAGTCGTGATGCCGTATGAAAGAATTACATTGGACTGCATACGACCCTTTTCGTTTGAAAAAGCTATAGAATCGCTTGCCGCATCTTTAATGTATGACGCCCATTCCTTTCCGGTCGACTTTTGTTTAACCGTAAAATATGTGGTAAGGGGATCCATCGTAAAGATAAGCTCATCGGTTTCCTTTACGATAGGATCCTCTCCCCCGGCATATCCGTAGGGCTGCACGGGTTCGGTTTCCAAAGGCACATTGACAAAATGTATGATAAGATATACACCGATTCCGATAACTGCAACCAGTACAACCGGAAATATTAAACTCTTAAGAGTGTCCTGAAAGGCTTTTATTCTTTCGACCTGAGCTTCACTCTTCTTCTTTTTCTCTTTACTCATAACTGCTCCATTCCGTGAAAGGCTTTCTGTATATTCCCCGCGTTTACATTCGGAACATCAATTCTCTGCCAATCGATATAAAGTACGATACACCCTGAGATATCATGCTGAAGAAGATCATCAGTATGAATACCAGCACAAGCATAGCAAATAATGATGCTATGGTGAACAAAATGTTTTTTCCGAAGGAAAAAGCATGTATCTGTCCCATACCGAAGATTATCAGCAATGCGCAGTAAACAAGGGATATAACGCTTAGCACAGAGTAAAACTGACCTTCTTCTATGGTGACAAAATTACTTGCTATCATAAGCGGCAGCTGTATGACCGGATAGGGAAGCATGCCATAGCAGGTGGCCATATACACATCCCCGAGCCGTCCTTTTCCGTCGAAGAGTGTCGTAAGTCCCCAGTTACCCACAACCCAAAGAGCAAGGGGAAAAATTATACTCGCTATGTACAGAAAAATATTTATGTCTTCCCAATACACCTGAAGGAAAAGAAAGCTGGTATATCGAAGCTTCAATATCCTCACCAATATCGTGATGATCAAAATCGTATTTGCCGCGGCATAAGTCCCGCGTTTTTCATGTGTGAGATCCCAGAATCCGTCAAGGGGATGGCTCATACAGTAAAGTCCGAACTTCAGCGACCTCAAATACTTAATATAAGTTTCTTTTTTTGTTAAGGCTTTAAACATACCCTGCTCCCATCCTTTTAAAGTCTGAATATATCGGCGGTATCAATCTCACGCCTGATGGATCTTATCTTTCCTATTCCCAAGGGAACAAGAATGATGACAAGAAGTATCGCTATTATCCATCCGATATAGTTCTTTATCCACTCCTTACGGTATTGGGCATAGGCTCTTGAGTAGTTCTCATCATCATATTTGAGCTCGAAATAATCCATAGCCTCTTTGTACTGACCTTTGCGGAGAAGTGAACGCCCGATTCCGATATACGCAAGAGTGTAATTACCGTCAAGGGTCTTTACAAGCTCCCAGCTTTCCTGCGCCTCATCGTAAAGACCGTGATCAAACTGATCCATTGCCTGGAAAATAAGGCTTCCAAATTCTGTCGGGATGAAAAGAGTGATGGCATTATCAAGCTGGTCGAGCACGATAAGGTCATTGCCCATGTGCTCTATAGAAACAGGGCGTCTGAAGTATCCGTCCATGTTTCCGTTTCCTCCGAATACAAAGACCAGCCTTCCCTGATCGTCGTATCCGAAGCATCTTCCTCTGTTCATATCAAGACAGACAAAAACATCGTTGTCCAGTACGGTTACATCTTTAAAATACGAAGGTCCGGTGATTCCGCCTCCTCCGCCCCAATAGAGGTCTCCATATACGGGATAATCTCCGTTTCTTACAAGAATGTCGCTTCCGAGCATGTTAAGCTTTCTAACTGCCTGTACAGTCTCAGCGTCGAGGTCTTCTTCCTTCTGGCCACCGGCACAGGCATATATAAAGCCTTCTTTGTCCATGTAGATATTGTCATATTCGGTGGGTACGAAATCCACCATCCTGGCGCGCTGCTCCTGAGATGCAAATTTCTTCCACAGATAATCCGTTATGTTATAAGCAACAGGCGTAGCTCCCACAAAACCCGAAAACGTTCCGTCCGCTTCGTACTTGACGAGACCTTTATTTATTCCCGATGCAGCACAATACACACGTCCGGCAGTATCGATGACCAGTCTGTTGGGGTTGAAAACAAGATCGCTTGAAAGCGCAAGGTCTACAGGTCTGTCAAATTGCATTATATAATTGCAATCCATATCAACCTTTATGATTCGGTTGTTTCCCCTGTCCGCTATGTACATATATCCGTCATCGCTGACCGCTATGTCCGCAGGCGCATTGAGATCCGTTATCTCCGTTCCCTTTATGCTCTTTATTTCCCTGACAAACTCAAATCCGTCGGTTCCGGTTCTTTTAAGCTCAACGATACGATTGTTTCCCGTATCGCAGATATAAACACTGTCTTCATACACAAACATCGACTCGGGATTCTTGAGATTTGTCTCCAATCCGAAGTCCCTGTAAGTAAAAACCTTAACCACAGAATAGGAATCCGGGCTTTCGAGAACATCGCCCCAATAATCGTAATTGTAGGAATATGCACTCTCTCCCGCAAAAGCGGTAAGAGGAGTTGTAAGGAGCATCGCGGCGGCTCCGAGCGCCGCAAGTCCGAAGCGTACAAATTTGTTCTTCATAGCATTCCTCGCTATCTTTATCATATCAATCTTTAAGACCCGAGCTGGCCATAGTCTCAAGTATCTGGCTCTCTGAGAATATAAAGATTATAATGGGCACTATCATTACCACAACAAGAACCGCCGCGCCCTGTCCGGTTCTTGCTATTCCGCCTGCCTGTATCTGCCCCAGCGCAAATACCAGCGTCTTTTTCTCCTCGGAGTAAATATATGTGGAGGCCCTGTTGTTCCAGAGTCCCTGAACCGAAAAGATTATAAGTGTCATCCATGCGGGCTTAACATTCGGCATTACTATCTGGAAAAATACCTTCCACTCATTCGCACCGTCAATCTTTGCAGCCTCGATCAGTGCTGTGGGAAGTCCCTCCATAAACTGTTTCATAAGGAAAAGTCCCATGGGGGAAGCGAATGCCGGTATGATTATCGCCCAGTACGTATCTACCCATCCGAGTTTGTTTATGAGGATGTAGTTCGGAATACCTGTTACATAGTACGAAAACATCATGGCTATAGTAACAAGCTTAAAGAACACCTTTCCTCCGGGGAAATCATACTTTGCAAGGACGAAAGCCGCCATTGAAGCCAGTATAAGGTGTCCCGCGGTTCCCACCGCCGTAATGAACACGGTGTTGAACAGATATCTCGAGAAGGTTACCCATGACTTTCCGAGTGTAACAAAAAGATCGGCAAAGTTGTTGATGGTTGGGTTCCTGGGAAATATCCTCGGGGGGAACATAAACAGCTCATCAAGCGGTTTTAACGCCGAACTCACCGCATAAACTATAGGGAATACCATTATCACCGCGACCAGCGCAAGGAAGAGATAAAGAGCTACGTCTCCCGCTATGGATCTGTTTGGCTTTCTCTTCTTCACAAGCGGCTTGTGATAAGGCTTTTCTTCAATTTCTTTCTTTCTCTTTTTACTCATTGTCAGGTTCCTACTCTTCTAAGCAAACTCTGAATTACTTTGTTTGTAAGTATCATCATCAAAAACAGTATCGTAGCTATGGCGCAGGCGTAACCCATCTCAAATCTTGAAAATCCGTAGTCAAAAAGGTGAGTTACAATTGTTCTTGCTGCGTAATCCGTACTGGGATATCCGCAGAGCTGCATTGTGACATCGCATACACCGAATGCCTGTGTGATCGACATAACCGCACCGAACATAAGCATTGGCTTCATACTCGGAAGGGTTATGAACCACAGCTCCTGCCAGCGGTTCTTAATACCGTCCATATATCCCGCTTCATACATCGAACGGTCAACGCCCTGAAGACCTGCGACGAAGGAAAGGAAGCCCTGGCCGAGGCTCATCCACAAGATGACCAGCATACATACCGGAAGCATCCACTTGGGATCCGTAAACCAGTATATTGGGTTGTCTATGATCCCCAGATTCATTAGTGCGGCATTGACATATCCGTAAGCGTCGCCTCTGAAGAATACTGAAAAAATAACATAACAGTTTCCGGCAATCGAGGGTGCATAGAAGACTACGACTGCTACGCTTCGAACCCATCTCGGGAGCTCGTTTATCAGCCAGGCGAAGAGAAACGACATTATATATCCCAACGGTCCGGTGACCACCGCTATTATCAGCGTATTCTTAATACCTATCAGGAATATATCATCCTCAAGCAACAGGCTTATATAATTGTTAAGCCCAAGAAACTTTGGCGGCTCCAGTATGTTGTAATAAGTAAAGCTGAAATATATCGATGCCACAACCGGAAAAATAAAAAACATGGTAAACAGTATGGCATATGGAGCAAGAAATATATAGCAATTCTTGCTCATCTTCATTTTCTTCCAGGCTACCTTTGCGTTATGCCTTCGCAGCTGAAAGTATTTTTTTAAGTATCCGTCTTGTTTTTCTTTCATCTTGTTCCTCTTTCAGAGAGCTGTATTACTTTTCATAGACCGGCATGCCAAATTCCCTGCGCTTCTTAGTGATCTCCTCATCTATCTTTATTGAGTAATCGATGATGGTCTCACGGGTATCGTCCTTGTCGTTAATACACTTACGTACAGCATTTGCGATATGCCTTCCTGTGTAGTAACCGCCGGGAACCTCTCTTATGCCTCTCGTCTGATCCCACTGAGCAGCAAGTACTTCTATATCATCCATACTCCACGAAAGCTTGGAGAACGCATCTCTGTTAGCTGTATTGTATCTTGCGGATGCACCGAGAAGTGCTTCTATCTCGCGTCCGAAGCGAACCTGGGTATCTACATCCGCCCACCACTTCATGAACTCCCAGGAATTCTGTTTTTTTACCTCATCATCATTTGCGAGCATCATAGTGGCGTTTCCTGTTATGAAGTCGCTTCTGTCGATGTAGGTGTTTCCGTTTTCGTCAACCTTCTCTGTTCCCGGTATCAGTGTGAAATCCCAAAGACCTCTTATCTCGGGTGCGGAAACCATAAGCGTGTTATAGGTAGAGTAGGATGCTATTCCCACCGGCATCTCACCGGAACGGAAACGGCTTACAAAATCAAAGTAAACAGGTATTCCATAGTCGTTAAAGTATCTTACGTAATCATCGAAGGCCTCAATGCCTGCCTCGGTATCCACACTCGTCTTTGTTCCTTCGTCGTTGTACATGTCTCCGCCGTACTGGAAGAGAAGTGTAAAGTAAAGCGAAAGATCGGGTGCATTGGAGGCTACTGCAGTGGTCGCGCCTGCGCTTGAGGAACTTCCTCCCGCGCTCGGTATTCCGATGGAGAGGTTGTTGCCCTGTATCGTCGGGAGCATCTCTATAAGCTCCTGCCAGGTATTTGGAACCTCCAACTCTAACTCTTCAAGTACATCCTCTCTGTAGAACATAACATTGAAGGTCTGCTGCTCAGGGATCGCGTAGATATGTCCGTCGAGACTGTACTGCTCGTAAGAGCTTGGAGAATAATGTGACAATACCTCCTTGTAGTCGTCAAACTGGGTTATATCTTCGGCGGCATGTCTTAAAGCATAGTTTACAGGCTGATCCGCGCCAACCGAGAGAACAACATCGGGTCCTCTTCCGGCAAGCACAGCATTAAGCAGAGCATCCGCCGCAACTATCTCAACATTGACCTTAACTCCGGTATTCGGTGTAAATCCGTCGTCTATCATGGATTTGAGTATCGTTCCCTGATCGCGTCCTGTAAGCACCCATACGGTAATGGCATCCCGGGCCTCTCCTCCCTCATATACATCTCCGACTGAGTTGTAATCCACAAAGAAGGAAGCAACAAAGGATTTAACTTCATGCCATGCTGCCATAAAGAAGTTGCTCTTCTCGTTCTTCGGCTTAACATCTGTTCCTGTGATCGTAATATAGTCCACATCCAGCATTGTCTGGCTCATATTGAGCGAAGCAGTTCCCAGAGCGGTTATATTGTCCTTGAAGGTTGTAAACTCAAGAGTGATCTTCTGAGGTTTCTTTACAAAACGCTCAAGCTGCTGTGCTATGGTCTGGGCAGTGGCGATATTGTCGGCTTTCTGTCCGCTGTAGGCGACCATATCATCTACCAGCTTGTATAATCTCTTTGACTCAATATCCATAGCTTCTATTATTTCGGGATAAGTAGAGTCAATACGGTAATCTCTATATTGGTCAGGGGTGGCACCGGTGTATACAAGGATCCTTCTGTAGATCTGGTTAAGTCTGTAGGTCGAATCCTCGAGATCCGAGAGAATTCCTCCGAGTTCCCCGAGAGTAGCCTCAAGTCGAATCGTGTGCTTTCCTTTAGCCAGATAAAAGTTGTACGGATCTCCGTTCTCATCTGCAAGCTCTTTGCACTCCCAATCATTCAGGTAGGGGAATGAGACCTCTTCCAGCTCCGCGAATGGTATCTCGCCGTCTATGAGGATGGAGCG
This sequence comes from Lachnospiraceae bacterium, assembly GCA_017479285.1. GTDB lineage: Bacteria > Bacillota > Clostridia > Lachnospirales > Lachnospiraceae > AC2028. The sequence continues at coordinate 58,287 of JAFVCL010000095.1, read as the reverse complement.
GTTCGAGACACTGCCTCTGGCGTAGTTCTGACGTCCCTTGACCATTATATTATAGAAGCCGTCTTCTGGAACCTCGAATTCCCACTCGATCCACATACCGTTGCTTCTCCACGCTTCGCCGCCAACATAGTTTAAAACCGTGGTAGTTACGCTGTTCGGAGAAGTAGTGGGTGAGGATCTGTCGTATTTTGCGTAAAGTGAGGACTCGGATCTTCTTGTGGAATCCTCTCCTTCTATTACTTCGTAATAATTCTTTGCGGCATCGCTCTGTGAAACCGAGGGCTGCTTTGCAAGATACTCCGTATAGGAATCTCTCTTACTTACCCCTCTTACTTCAAAAGCCTTAATAGCCATAGGCTCATTCTCGGCCACGAGGGTAATGGTGTTGCTGCCCTTTTCCAGATAGAACAGGTAAGGTTCGTCAACATATCCCATATCATCTACAAAGTATGAATCCTGCCAGTCAAAAACCTCAACCTGTGTGGGTCTGATCTCATTGCCCTGGTTATCAACTTTAACCGGACCTCCGTCCGTCCAGATTCTGGAAAATTCAACACTGGTCGCATCCTCGAAGGGGAGCTCATCATTGATAAGTACCTTTCTCTCTGCAGCAACTCCTCTGGACTCTGCGGCAAGGTATTCGATGTAAAGATTATAGAAACCTTCTTCAGGTATGTTTACTGTCCATGTAACGCTTGACCCTGTATCGGTAAATAAAGCTTTGTCCTCGCCCTCATAATCGCTCTCAACCGTTACGTTTCCCTCCGAGCTGTAGTCGTATATATCGACAATAATATCCCCGGAAGGCTTATTTGCACCTTCATGGCTCAAAAGGTACTTCTCATATGTTCCTTTTCTCTCTGCTCCCTCGATCTCCATGGTAAGATCCGCTCCGGCATACTTATCGTGAAAATCCTTGACTTTTCTCTGGGCGAGCAAAACGCTCACTACCACGAATGCAGCGATCACCGCCAATGTGATTAATACTTTCTTCAGAGTCTTGTTCATCTTATCTGTTTCCTTTTTCTGCCGATTGTCTGTTACTGACCGGCGAATACATAAAAGCACGGCTTAGGCTCGTAATTCTCGTCGAATAAAAGTGGCATCTGCGGAAGCCCCGTAGTGTTTCCCCCTCCGACATCAGACCTTGACTGAAGCCATGAATAATGGTCTGCGGTTCCCCAGAATGTGATACCGTCAACTTCAACTCCATCCTGTGAATCAGCTCCGCAGATTGAGAAGTAGATCATGTTGTATCTTTTTCTGAGTTTTTCGTTTTCTTCTTCCTTTGATTCCGTGCTTCCGTCATAGTCATCGCTTGCGCTTATATCGAGTTCCGTGATCTGAACCTTGCCGGTAACACTTGCGTAAAGCTGTATGCTTGCCTGAACATCCCCGTAGGAAGGATTATCCATCCCGTAATGTCCCTGCATACCCATCGCAGTTATCCTGGTCCCTTCTCCCGGAACGCCCTCCATATTTTTTACAGCCTTGAGGAGTTCCATTATCCCGTTCCGTTTATTTGCGGAACATTCATTGTAGTCGTTGTAGTATAGTTCCAGATCCCCGGGAGCGTATTTGTTTGCATATTTAAAAGCGTTTATAATGTATTCGTTGCTTTGATAAACATGCCACCAGCTCGAATTGCTTCCATGTCTGTCCTCGCTTAAGGATTCGTTCGGGTTCTCATTGTCACTCCGGTACGTTCCGGTCCCGTCGCTTATTGCTTCGTTAACCACATCCCATCCGTAAAAAAGGTTTTTGTATTTGCTGTCCTCTCCGGTAAAGTGGGTAAGTACCGTTCTTATGTACCACTCAAGTCTCTTGTCCATCTCGGCGGCGCTGACATAATCCTTGTTCTTGTCGTAATCCACATGGAAGAACCATTCCGGGGTCTGGGAGTGCCAGACAAGCACATGTCCTCTGACCTTTATCTTTCTGTCCGGATTCTCCTCGTTCCATTTAAGGATCTTGTCCAGTATCTTTTCGGCTCTGGAATAATCAAGCTTGGGAACCTCTATCTGTTCTCCGTTAAGCTCGGCGACCTCCGTTCCCGGACATTTGCCTACGCTGTATCCCACGAGAGCGTCCGGCTTGAGCTCGTTGCCCATGGTTACCGCTTCAAAATGCGTCGTTACTATATCCCATACCTTTTCGTCGTCAACCTCGGAGCCCGTAACCGCGCAGCCTACGAATCCCCCAAGCTTTTCCCTGACCGCGTCCCTGAGGATCGGTATCTCTTCGGCAGCATCCTGAATCTTTTCCCCGGCAGCATCATCCTGAGAGCCTTCCGCTTCGCCTGATCCGGTATCCGCTCCGGTGTCATCCCCGGAGACCGGTAAGACTTCTTCTATATTAGTATTGTTTGTATCTTCACCGGTATTGCTTTCCGCCGCGTTCCGCGAGCATCCCGTAAAGCCTGCGCAAGTCGCAACAGCGAGCCCTGTGATCATTATTTTTGCTAAAGTAAAAGACCTGTGCATAATGCATACTCCGTCCAAAATTCTAAACTAATTATAAAATTTGACCATTTTTTGTGCTTATTAAATAGTGCGTAAAACTTCTCAATTTTTGCTATTTCTCTTTTTTGTACATACAAAGCGCGTATGTGTGTACACTTTTAGTACATTTTCGACACATATTCTTTTTATTTTTCGTTAAATGTGTTATACTTTCTACATATGAATACTTGGCATTAAGAAAGGCACCTGAATGTCATATATATCTGAGCTTAACTCATCAGGCATTCCTCTTGAGAAGTATTATTCGACAAATGACGACTATACCGGCCAGAGGACAGTCAGTGATGGACATGAAATAGTTGAATTTCAGGCAAAGAGCCTGCACAGAATATGGTTAAATGAGCAGACCGACCACTTTGCTCCCCATTGGCACTCGGCAATGGAGATCATTGTTCCTGCGGAAAATATCTACACCGCCATCTGTAACGGTGAGACCACCGTGATCGGTCCCTCGGAAATATTTATCATTCCCCCGGGAACCATCCACGAGCTCATTGCCCCCTCCTCGGGAAGACGCTTTGTCTTCATAATGAACATAAGCTCCATCGCCAAGCTCAAAGGCTTTGCGAGAATAATGTCCATTATGTCCCAGCCCCTTCTTATCACGGAGGAAACCCACGCGGATATATACTCGGATGTTTATACCATCCTTCTCCAGATCCGTAACGAGTACTTCGGAAGCGGCGAGTTCTCGGAGCTTGCGATCCAGGCGCTTCTCCTAAGACTTTTTATTACCCTCGGAGAAAAATACACCCAGCAGGAAAATGTCTTCTCCGGAGCCACGCCCACGAAGCGCAAGGAATATGTGGATCTTTTCAACGAGACTCTTGAATATATCGATAACCATTTTACGGAGGAGATAAGTCTCGGAGATATCGCCGCAAAGACCGGCTTTTCAAAATTCCATTTCTCGAGGCTCTTTAAGCAGTATACAAATTATAACTTCAGCGATTACCTGTGCTTCAGGAGGATAAAGGAGGCCGAAACCCTCCTTGCCAGACCTGAGGTCTCAATAACCGATGTGGCGATCTCCTCCGGTTTTTCGAGTATCTCAACCTTCAACCGCCTCTTCAAGCAGCAAAAGGGCTGTTCTCCCAGCGAGTACCGAAAGCAGAACAGAACTCCCGCATCGAGAACAGGCAAAGCAAAATCCGGATAAAACAGCCGGGCGACAGATTTGTCAGCCCGGCTTTATTTATACATTGTATATAAAATTCTTAAATACCGCTTTTCCGCCGCTTCTCTTGGTGGAATAACAGCACAGTCCGAAGCGGTTTCCGGTAAAGTGCGACAACCTGAATTCCATCTTGTGCGAAGGTCCGACCTTGACAAACTTATCCTTCTTGAAATAATAGAAATCAAGTCTGTCCTTCATATCCTCAAAATTTGCTTTGAGATAAACCGTGATTTCCGGGCCGTCAAGCTTTATCTTATCCGTCATTTCACCCGGCATAAGATCCGCCTTGAACATCTGGTCTTTAACATTCTCGCTGCTCCTTACAACTCTCACAAGATAATAGCTTCCAAGCTCCTTGACAATACCTATCATCCCGTAACAGCTTTGGAGTGCGCAGAGCCCTGCCGCATCTCCGTCCCCAAGTCCCGACGCGTCTATCGTAACCTCCGCCCCGCAGCCCGGCCAAAGCATCCTCTGGGTAAGGGTGTTTTTTGCATGGGTGAGATTGATGCATATCTTATCGGTCGTTATCTCAAGCCCGCCTTCCGGAAGAAGTCTCCAGAGCCTGTTGTCCGGCTGGTGGTTCCACTCCCACTGCAGAGCAAGCTGTCTGTTCTTCGGAAGTCCCTCTTTCAGTAAAAACTTATCCGATGTGTAGAGGGGTTCATAAGGGTAATTGGGTCTGCTGCTCACTATCTCCAGCTTGTCCGGAACCTTCCCGTTCTCACCGAATACCGGGAAATCGTCCTTCCATGTAACCGGAACAAGAACCGGTATCCTTCCGACAGCTCCCATATCCTGAAAGAGCACCGCAAACCACTTTCCGTTTAAGGTTTCCACTATTCCTCCCTGGGCAACGCCCTGGCGGAAATAATTTCTGCAGTCCTCAAGGACTACTCCTCCGGTAAATTCTCCCTCAAGGCTATCGGAGCGGAAGCAGCTCTGGGTCCTCACTCCCCCTACCGGCCAGTCTATCACAAACAGATAATAATACTTTCCTATCTTGTAGAAATGAGAGCCCTCGTACCCGAGTCCGATATTTCGCTCATCCCTTACGATCACCCTCTCAAGACCGCCTTTTTTAGGTCCGGTCAGCTCGTCGTTCAGCTCCGTAAGGTGAATCTCCGTGTTTCCGTGGACAAGGTATTTTCTTCCGTCATCATCGAAGAAAAGCGCCGCGTCATGGTACCTTCCCTCCACAACCGATTTTTTCCAGGGCCCCTCGATCTTTTCGGATCTGAAAAGATAGTTTTTATTGCCGCTGTTGCTCAAAAAGAAAATATAAAACTCACCCTCATGATACCTTATGGAGGGAGCCCACATGCCTCCGGCATACTCCGTCTTTTCAAGTTCCATCCTCTCCGCGAGGGTATCATCGAGCTTGTCATATACATACCCGGCGATTTCCCATTCGGCAAGGTCATAAGAGCGCAGGATAACACAGCCCGGCATGAAATACATTGTCGTGCTCACCATATAATATGTATCGCCGACCCTTATTACATCCGGGTCGGGATAATCCATCTTGATAATCGGGTTAACCTGCTTTTTCATAACTCACCTTGATACGATTTCAGTCCACAATTCCGAATCCGAGGAGAGTAAATCTCTTGCCCCTGTCCTTATCCGGAATCCTTATCTCAATCTCTCTTTCCTTTGAAGGTCCGCCCCTGAAGGCAATGAGAGCATTGCAGTGCTGCCAGCCCACAATATGCGGATCTATATCCAGCTTCTTCTCCCCGTCTATGAAGACCTCCGCGCTTCCCACCTCTATCGAAGCGGAATCCATGTAAGCGATAAGCAGAGCGCTGCATTTTATCCTCGCTTTAAAGGAGCTCTCCCCGGACGCGCCCTGCGGTTTGTCCGTTTCTTTATTTTCCCCGTTATAGAGCCAGTTCTCCGGAAATTCGCCCGTCCCCTGAAGGTCAAGATTCCTCTCCACAAACTGAAGCTCATTGCTGTGTCCGGTAAAATCCCCCACGGAGTAGCTTATTACGGCAGGCGTCTTATCAATATTTGCTCTGTCGACAAAATAAACCTTCTCGAATTCACCGCCCTTGGGAGGATTTATTCCCGTTATATCAAATTCGGGCTCATCCGGCATCAGATCGGCGGTCTTAAACAGATGTATAAGTCCGTCCGCCATAATTGTATGTCCCGTGTTTGTCGGGTGGTACATATCGTAAAAGAACTGATTTTTGGAGACCACTCCCCCCTCTTCCTCACTGAGATAAAAGCGGTCATACACAGATCTTTTCGTACTGACCATCGGCAAGTGGTAACTTTCTCCGACACGGGACAGTCTCTCTTCGAGATTGTACCCGTCCACGAACACGGAGAACAGGAGGATGACCGCTGGCTTTTGGGGGCTGTTGTACAATTTTCTTACAAGAGAATCGTAACACTCGCCTTTGGTCTCATCCCCCTCGTCATTGACCGCGAATTCCACGATCATGACATCCGGATCGTATTTACCGAAATCAGTAACATCCCTCTCATAACGAAGCATTCCTAACTCTGAAGGCGTTCCCCCAACTCCCGCCTTTATATATCTCACATTGCTGTCATATCCGCAGCCCGCGAGATCGCAAAAGCCCTTAAAGGACTTATACGCATAGCATTCCGTGTTGATCGGTATTGCACCGGCGCCCTGTGTGATTGAGCCGCCGATGTAACCAACGGTTACTTCCTCGCCCCTTCTCGCTCTCTCTATGGCAGACTTTAAACGGTGTACATTACCTGTCTGCACAAGGGAATCGGCGATCATCTCTTTATACTTTTCTCCCTCGAAATCGATGGATCTGTCCTCGGTCTGTTCGGGAGCGGTAAAGCCGTCGTTAAGGTAAAAGGCAACCGTAACCTTTGCCTGCATTCCTGCCTGCGGAAATTCGAAACGGATCTGTCCGGGGACATTATCATCCTCCGACCAGTCAAACCTTGAAAGCTCCATGACCATTTCCATTCCGTCGGAGGGAAGCTCCATCTCCAGCGTTGTACCGGTAACATAGGGATCCGTCTTACCGTACATCTGGAAAGCGAATTTTACATTTACCGGTTCTCCGGCTTTCTGAACCGAAACTCCGATGCTGTGGACCTGCTTCCTAAGTCCGCTTACCGTGTCAAGGTCCGCTATCATGGACTCATCCTCAAGGTTTCCCACAAGCTTTGCGCTGGCCCCAAGTCTTCCGTCGCTCTCGTATATAAACTGTATTCCCCGTCCGTCCTTCTGGGGAGATCCGCAGACCTCCTTGTTGCGCATTATGTAATAAAACGGACGCTTTGCGGTAGGGTCCTTGGGCGCTACCGGTCCTCTTGTCTCCTCTGACATCTTTATATCCTCAAACTAAATATCCGTATAAAACCTGCCCTTATTTACCCGGCCGGCTCTGTCCTTAATATATCCTGTAGTTTCCGCTCAGGGCAAGAAACGCAAACATATAAAGGCAATTGTCGTAATATCTTCTGTCACCGGTTCTAAGCGGAGTATCGTAAAACTTTCTTACCCACTCCCTTGCCACATCGTCAAGTTCCGTGGCAAGCACGGACTGCGCGACCGTAGCAGTTATGGCAACCGGGTGAAGTGCCTTCTCTCCCGCTATGCGACCGTCCACCTCGTATATATGGTAGCTGTCCTTTCTCATATCCCCGAGAAGAGCCCTCTGTATATTGTATGCGGCCCTCGTCTGTCCCTCATCCTTTTTAAACCACAGATAGTCAAGTCCGATATTTGCCGCGGTTCTGTAAGCATCGCTGAAAAACCAGTCATGCCTGTCCTTTGCCCAGGGAATCGGTCTTGACATGGGCTTTCCGTCAAACTCTGCATATTCCGCGGAAAATCCGGTATCGGGATGGCAGGCTGTTGCAAGGTACTTTCTGCTCACCTCTGCGGCCTTCTCAAAAAACTCCCTGTCCTCCGGGTTTCCCCATTCGGCCCAAAGCTCGTAAAAATGGGGCAGATGGTATGAGGGATCCGTGTAATCTATTCCGGGTACGAAAAGTATCTGGTGGTTTTCGCGGTTAAACATGGGGCTTCCCGCTCTTCCGGCCTCTCCCTTATGTACCATCGCCTTAAGGATTTCCTTTGCCTGTGCGGAATAATTGAATATCCCCTCACCGTCACCGAACCGGTGGCTCGCAAAGAGAAGTGCCATTACGAAGAATTCCTCCCCGTCAGGCGCAGCTCCGTCAGCATTGGGCTTTCCGTCTGTCCGGCAGGACCAGGCAAAATACCCCTCGGAATGTCCTGTCTCCATATACATATATGTCTTCGCCCATTTCCAGATCCGGTCAAACTCCTCCTTCATCCCGAGCTGTACGCAGATCATCATTCCGTAGCTCATTCCCTCGGTTCTGGCATCAAAGTTGCCCGTATCCTCAAGATAAGCCATTCCATCCGCTGTCTCGTGGTAAAAGGAATCATCCCCGTGAAAGAACCGATCCTTTATCTCCTCAAGTCTTTTTTTTACATCTGCCTCCGGAATCCCTGTCTCGGCAAAAACATTTCTGTATTCAGGTGTTATCATATTCTTATAATCCCATTAACTGCAATTTATATCTAAACATTATAGATGATAACACAAAAAAAGAAGGCAATACTTCCTAAGTCTTGCCTCCTTGTAGTCAGATTTTGCGAATTGCTCCTCCGGTGGGATTATTCTCCCTTTTTCTTTCCGCAGATATTGCAGAAATTCCCGGTTGCCATGTTGCCGCAGCTGCATTTCCATGTATCTCCCGCAGCGCTTTGCATCTGCCCGGCAGGATTCATACCCTGTACCATCGCGCCTATCTGGGGTGCCACAGTGTTCATTGCCGCGTTTGCGGCCGCCATACCGACGCCGAGTCCCATCATATCGCCGACGATGCCGCTTCCGCCTCCGGAAGTGACATCCGGTCCCATATTTCCGATTCCTTCCGCGTAAGCCTTCTGAACCTCTGCCTGGAGAACATCCTTCTGGCTGTAGCCCTTCGCCTGCATTACGGCAGCCTCCGCCATGCCCGCCATCTGGGCAGCCTGAGCCTGGGCCTGGGCCTGGATAATGGTCCTCTCCGCCTCCCGCCTTGCGATCTCGGTCTCGGTGGTTTGCGCCTCAAGCACAGCCTCTCTCTGCGCAGCTTTTATCCTTGCCTCGGACTCTGCCTCCGCCGTCATATACTCCGCCCTGCTCTGGGCCTTTGTGGCGCGAAGCTCCGCCTAGGCCTGCGCCATGGTCTTCTGAAGACCGATGATGTGGAGTTCCACAAGCTTTCTGTAATTCGGATCCTCCTCGGGAACAACCACCGTGGTAAGATAAAACTGCACGGCGGTAAGTCCGTACTCCTCAAATTCGGGTGAGATCACGTCCTGAAGCGCCTTGGAAAGCTCGCCGAGATGCTCTTCAACCTCCACGATATCTATATTCCTGCTCTTTATCGCTGTGGAAAGATTTGATTTAACCGATGTGGAGATCATCGGTCTGAAGGAATCCTGAAGTGACTTTGTAAAATCGGCTCCTCCATCCTCCCATGCGATTCCCTTCATCGTGCCGACAAGCTTTATAAGAAGCTTTCTTCCGTCGGATACAGCAAGATTCAGGTCTCCGGATGCCCCGATCTCGATGGGCACTCCCAGCCTGGGCTCTACGAATCTGACCTTTGAATCCGTTCCCCACTTGACCGCCATCTGTACGGTCTTGTTTATAAAGTATATCTCACAGTGAAATACGGCCACTCCGGTTACGATATTGATCATATCGGTCAGTATCGGAATATTTTTTACATCCAGCTTGTACCTTCCCGGTCCGAAAGTGTCGGCAGCTCTTCCGTTTGCAAAAAGGATAGCCTCCTGGCTCTCATGTACCACCAGCTCGGTCATACAGTTGAAATCCTCACTTGGATACTTCCAGATAAAGGTCGAATTGTCTCCCTCATATTTAACTAATTCCGATAATGCCATTTTTCTTCCTCCCAGTAAAAGGTTTTTATATTTTTACAAAATTTCCAACACATTTTTCCAAAGCTCTGTCAGTTTTTTCTCTCCGACATAATGATAAATACCACTATCAGCAGGATGGGTGCGGCGATGGATATTATCAGTGAAAGCTTTTTCCCAAGATGAAATACATAAGCAAGGAGCGCAAAAATAAGGAGCGGCACCAGGAGTACAAAAGACAGTATCTCTATGATGACCGCCGGAGTCCCTCCACGGTAGATCAAAAATCCAAGTCCCCCGGAGAGCAGCACAAAGACCGGGATGCAAAATGCGATATGAAGTCCCGCCTTCTCAAAAAGAAATAGAGCCAGTATGGCGGGAATTATCATCCCAACCATTACCGCAAAGGGTATCCTGCTTTTTCTCGATGCCTTTATCATCTCACCGCATTTATCGATATAATCCTCCGAATCCCTGTAATCCTTTATCTTTTCAAACCCGGACAGGGCTCTTCTGAAATCCTTTTTTTCGTAGAGCGCCTTTGCGGAATTATACTGCTTAAGGTTTGATATTTCTTCGATCTCCTCATTTATAAACTTTAGAAGCTCCGCTGATGTGGTATCCTGCATCTTAAGGCAGTCCGACTTTGCGCTTCCGAGGAGCATCTGTGCCTCCCCTAAATGTACCGAGGCGTCGCTTCCTGCTGTCATCTCCGCAGCTCTTCTGAGTTTATCGGTTATATGCGAATACTCACCGATATTTGGTATAAGATCTGACATCGCCCATTTGTTTCCGCAGTTCTCGCAGGTACACAAAAAATCGGAGTAATCGTTTACAAGCTTCCCCCCGCATATTTTACATTTTAAGGATAAAGGAGTCATATATTATTATCCAAAACCTTTCCTAATTCCTCATAAAGCCTTCTGGCTTCCGAAACCACCGGAGCTGCAGCGGTTTTTATCATCTCGAAATTTTCCTCATACCCTGCCTGTTCGAGCTCCCCAGCCCTTTCCGACAGCTCAAATGCGCCTATAAGCCTTGCGGTTCCCTTAAGGTCACGCATCTGTACCGTAAAGCATTCCATATCCCCATTTTCGACGCTGTCCTCCACGAGTTTTGTTCTCTCGGGCGCATTCTTGCAGAAATTCCTGCACAGAACCCCATAGAGGTCCTCACCTCCACAGATACCGATGCCTCTTTCCGCATCGATGCCGTCTATCTCTCCGATTTTAAGCGCAAGCTCGCTGGGATGCTCCTCTTCAAAACCGGGAATGACACCGGAAGCTGCCGCCTCCGCAACAGTCTTCTTGATGCCTGCCCTTTTTAAATCTGTGTTTTTTGTCTCCTCACCCTCCGCAGATCCGCACACAGGAACTATCTTTTCATCGGGAAGATAGTTTTCCAGCATTGCCTCAAGCTTTAAAGCGCTTATGGGATTTGAGAGATAATTGGTAAACCCGAGTCTCATAAACTCCTCCCGGGCTCCCGGTTTATCAAAAGGAGCAAGGACCAGCACCGGAATCTCCGAATTAAAGGGACATTCCTTCCTGATAAGCCTCATGATCTCCTCACAGCCGGTCTCTCTCATATCCGAGCCAATTATCATAATATCATAATACCGCTTCTTTGCCCTGTCCACGGCCTCCTTCGCGCTTGCCGCGGTATCCGTTTCGGTCTTAATCCTCTCAAGGAATCTCCTTAAAACGCTAAGATTCATCTCATCGTCATCCACAAGAAGAACCCTTGCCTCCGGCGCATAAAACCTTGCGTCTTCATCGGACCCGGTTCTGCCGGAGGTCCCATCCCCCACTGTGCCGGTGCCCTCCCCGTCTGCTTCCGCATTATTATCCATTGGAATCAGCGCTTTTTCCGCAACCTTAAGAAGCCGCCTTCCCGCGCTGTCTATCTCCTTTGCGTATTCCCTTATAACGCTCTGGTCTGACTCCCTCTGGATAAGAGTGTCCATTCCTATTATGGCATTCACCGGGTTTCTTATCTCCCGGGACATATTTTCAAGAAACCGGGCTTCTTTCCGCTTCTGGTCCTCCTCCATGTGCATCGCTCTTCCGAGAGCCTCCGCCTTCTCCCGCTCAAGCTGACTTACTATCCTTTCATGGATATCATTGGCTTTCCTGTTTTGCGTATAGAGGGCTCCCTGCACGATGGAGCTTACGATAAAGGCGACAAATCCGGTAAGCATGAGATAAAAATATATCCTAAATCCGGTGGTCTCGTAGAGCTCCTGATCCTTTCTGAACACATATACCTGTTCCGAAAGAACCTTTCCCGTCTCGTCAAGAACATCAATGTAGAACTTGTGGTCTCCGTATGGAATACTGTAGTAGGTCACATTCTCCATAGTGCTTGAGAGTCTTGTGGTCTTCTCCCTGTCAACCCCCGCCATATAATATCTTATGTAAGGGTCTGATGTAGTATAATTATTAAGCTCTATATCAAGGTCTATCTTATCGACTCCCCTCGGTATATATATCTCCCCGATCTCCGTAACATCCTGCTGCAGCCCGTCGAGCTTTACCGAGGTTATCTTTGTAAGGTATTTATCACTCTTCATCTCGTAATTATACAGATCCAGTGAATAAACTCCCGTGTTCCCGCAGACATAGAGTATCCCGTCCCCGCTTACATATTTCCATGCGTTGCTGGTAAGGCTTCCCGGAAGCCCCGCCTTTGTATCGAGAAGAACATATCCTTCCGAATTACCCTCATCCATGAACTGCTCATAATTTATTACAAATATTCCCGCGCCGCCGATTACGAACACCTCATTGCGGTCGTTCTGGACTATATCGAAATTATTGTAATAGGGCAGCCTTATCTCCCTTATCTCATAATCCGCGGTCATGTAATCAACCCCGCTTCCGGTAAGGACAAAATACCCGGAGGAATTGACATCCTTAACGATCCTCAGTATGACTCCGGAGCTCAGACCGTCGTTTTTGGTAATATACCTTAATACCTCCCCATCCTTTATAACAGCGATTCCGTCGCCGTCCGTTCCTCCGAACAGGGTTCCGTCCCCGGTCTCGAGGATGTTTAGGACCGTTCCTCCCCCAAGTTCCTCTCCCAGCAAAAGCTTATCCGAGAGTTTCCCGCTCCTGTAGAAAAACAATCCGATATCGCCGGAGGTTACGATAGTTCCGTCAGTGAGCTGACAGACGATCCTTATCTTCCTGTCGTTTTCACTCTCACCGCTGTATTCCTCCACATTACCGTCCGTATCCGCCTTTACAAGTCCCTTTCCGTAGGTTGCAAGAAGAAGGTCTCCGTTTGTTTTGTCTATGCACATAGCGCGCACTCGGATTCCCTCAAGAGCTCTGGTCACCTTGTTGTTCACGGTTCTCGAGCTGTCGAGCTTTAGTACTCTCAGTCCGTCATCCGTAGCGACATACATATATCTGTCCCATTCAAGCACCGCATTGCAGGCCGTGCTCTTTGTGGAACACATCTTGAAAAGATCCGTGAAATTGGAACGGTTCATGCAGAGCAGTCCGTACTTAGACGATGCAAACCAGATATTGCCCTGATAATCCTTGTACACATGCTCTATGGACTGGTCGAACCCCTCTATATAGATTCTGTTTACCCTGTTCATAGAATCCAGATATCCCGTCCCCGAATCGGAGGCTATATAGATTATGCCGTTGTCCTCAAACAAAAGATCCCTTATATCGGTAATTCCGTCCGTCCTTATGGACGAGAGCCTGTTAAACTTATTGTCATCTATCTGGTACTTGAAAAGCACCTCCGTGTCCGTTCCGATATAAAGATTGCCCTCCGGGTCAAAATTAACCCCGGTGGCCTTAAGGCTGTTGTACGAAAGACCGCCTACCTGCTCCCCGCTGTCAAACAGATATACATCCCCGACGGAATTAAGTGCCGCAACATGCCCCGCTTTGTCGGCGGTAAGCGCCTTTACATTACCTATATCCTTAAAAAGCTTGTCTATCCTTATCTCTCCGTCCGTATATTCCGCGGTAACAAGCCCGCCTGTTGTAGCGATATAATAAAGCCCGTTGCTGTCCTGAATAATGGATTTTACGGCATTGGAAGGGAGCCCGCTCTCCATATCGATATTATAAAAACTCTTATCGATATTAAGCACGGTAACTCCCGCGTCCTGGCTTCCGACCCACAATCTGTCCTCGGAATCAACATAAAGCTTCTGTATCGCGCGGACGCTTTTTATCTCATCTATGAGCACGAACTTCGTGCCGTTAAAGCGGTACAGACCTCCGTATGTTCCTATCCACATGGTTCCGTCCGCGGTCATGCAAAGATCGTTAAGGCACCCGCCGGTCAGTCCGGAACCGGCGTTGTAAAGCCTGTCCACGAAATTCATTTTGCTCTCCGCATAGCTGTCGGCAGAAAAGCCTGCTGTTCCGCACAGCACAGCCAGGAAAAGGCCTATGGCCAGTCCCCTTTTTAACTCGTTCTTTAATTCCCTTGCAAGCCTTCTTCTCCGTACATACCTGTAAACCGATACAAAAACAAAGACGATCAGCATTACCACAAAGGAGTCAAAAAAGCTTATGTATATTGCCGCTATGACATAACAGATCACTCTTGCAAAGCCTACGGATGTAAGAAAGTCTATTACGGCGTCAGGATAGGCAAGCTCAGTCCTTCCGCCATAAAAGATCATATTTGATGCAAACATGAAAACAGCTCTTGTAACAGCAAAAAAAGCCGTCGCGCTGACAGCATTAAAAAATCTGGTGAAATATTTGTTTTTTCTTACAATAAGCCCCGCGGGCACTGCAAAGGCAATATCCGCAGCCAGTATTAATATGTCACCTCTGTGAAATATCGTGCTGATCCCGGAGCTGATAACTGCAGAGACCACTGCCTGCAGCGGTCCACCGAAATAGGCGGCGATAACTGTCCCCAGAAGATTTACATATCCCGGGGCATCCAGCAATCCGGCCAGCAGTCTTCCTCCCACATTAAGGACTATGGCTATAAGGGTTATTATCAAACTTTTCTTCCACTTTTTCATTACAAGCTCTTCTCCCGACGAAGACTGTCCTTAAAGCTCCCTCTCCCCCATAATATCAAGAAACACTCCGACTATCTTCGGATCGAACTGGGTCCCTCTGTTTTTTATGAATTCCTCCCTGATCTGTTCCTTGATGAATTTCTGTCTGTAAGGTCTGTCATTGCTCATTGCATCATACGCATCGGCAACCGCGATTATTCTTGCGATAAGAGGAATGTCCTCCTTTCTCCCCTCCGGATATCCGGTTCCGTCGTACCTCTCGTGATGACAGTTTACCGCCGCCACAATATAAGGGATTCCCTTCAGCTCTTTGGCGATCTCGGCTCCCTTTGTGGTGTGTTTTTTAACTATCTCATACTCCTCGCTCGTCAGCTTTCCGCCCTTTCTGAGTATCTGTGCGGGTACAAAGCTGTTCCCGATATTGTGAAGGTACGCGGCATTATATACCTGATCGCAGTCGCTCTTGTCCATTCCCAGCCTTTCCGCGATCATTCTCGAATATTTGGCAACCCGTCCCGAATGCCCCTTTGAGTAGTAATCCTTTGAATCCGCCAGGTCCCCGCAAAGCTTGAATGTATCGCCGAGCAGTCTCTCCTGGGCAAGGAATCTTTCCTCGTAACGGACCGAGAGCATGAACACCATCCCAAGGAACAGCATGGCGATGCCCCAGAGAGGAAACATCACGATAAAGAGTCTTCCGAGACGGCCGCTGAAATACGACTGATACAGCTTATAGTCGAGAACATAATCCATAAAGTCCACATTTCCGCTTCTGCTGTAGAAAATAAAACCACAGACAGCCATACCCGAAAAATCCCCTGTCGACTTAAGCGGGACCTCCCCCGATACTCCGGAATCGTCCGGATGATAGATCACATAATCTCCGCTTTTTAACGGTATGAGAAGATCCTGACCGCCGAGGGTATAATCTATCTCCAGATCATTTACATTGTAGTCGCGAAGATCCACTGTCTGCTGCTTTTCTTCTCCGTTTTCTCCGAACTGATGTACCTC
Organism: Lachnospiraceae bacterium; assembly: GCA_017479285.1. GTDB lineage: Bacteria > Bacillota > Clostridia > Lachnospirales > Lachnospiraceae > AC2028. Next base: position 42,649 of record JAFVCL010000095.1, on the reverse strand, counting down.
AAATTTACCGCACCAGCCGTTGTTGAGAAAACACTCCTCGTGGATATTTATGCGAAGACTCCAGTCGCTCATAAGGCTAAGGGAGTTGTTCGTAAGGACAAGTTCATATATCTTTGCGTTAAGCTTATATCCGAGTCCGGTATTCTCCTTCATCCATGAGTCCGTGGCCTGACCTCTCGGATGTATATCCACTATTGCCTCGGTTGTTATGGATTCCGGAGTAATCTGCCTGGTCTGGCTGTTAAAGCGGTTCACGCTTACGATATGTCCGATAAACACGCCCAGAAGCACCACAAAAATACCGGTGAGGATTATCGCACTGACCTTTATGGTTTTCTTAATGGAATTAATTCTAAACATTGGTATATCTCCTGTTTATTATCCTCTGTTCAAAATCCTCCCCGGGAAGAGGTCTGTCAAAATAGTATCCCTGAATGACCTCACAGCCCATGGTTAAAAGAGTATCGACCTGCTCTCTCTGCTCCACGCCCTCCGCAAGTATCTCTATGCCGAGAGCCAGAGAAAGCTTTATCATGTATCCGAGGATCGTAAGATCCTTTGAAAACGCCCTGTCCACAAATCCCTTATCTATCTTCAGTGTATCAAAACTAACCTCGCGAAGAAGGCTGAGGGAGGAGCTTCCGCTCCCGAAATCGTCTACAGCCACCTTATAGCCGAGTTTGTGAAGATCCTCGACAAAGCCGTTAAGCACGCTGATAGGAAACTCATCTATCGTTTCTGTTATCTCGATCTCGATAAGCTTCTTCGGAACATGGTATCCCGTAACCACTCTGTCTATATCGGAGGCAAGGTTTTTATTTGAAAGATTGCGCCTTGAGAAATTCACCGATATCGTAGGCGGCACAAGCCCCTCCTCTATCCATTTCGAGATATCGGCACAGACATGACGGAGCATATAAAAGTCCATATCACACATCATGTCCTTTGTCTCCATGACGGGAATAAATTTTCCCGGAGGTATAAGCTGTCCGTTCTTTACCCATCTTACAAGAGCCTCCGCCCCGCAGAGCATACCTGTTCTGCTGTTTACCTTCGGCTGGTAGTATGGGACGAATTCCTCGTTAGCCATACCTACGGGAATATCCATCTCAAACTGCTTGTCATCCCTTAATCTTGCCCGGAGCCCGGGTGTAAGATAGGTAACCTGGTTTCCCGCGCTTTTGCCGTAGGTAAGGGCTGCGTAGGCTCCCGAGATTATCTCCACGCCGAGGATATCCCTGTCGTCTATCATATATACACCGGCTCTGGCTTTTACCTCGATATCGTAATCCTTTCCGTTTTCATTAAACTTAACCCTTGAGGATGCGAGGACATCCAGAAAAAGATCCATATTTCTCTTAAGGACCACCGCTATGAACCTGTCGCTCCCCTGCCTTGCGAGAAGCTCGTCGCTGCGGAGCATCTCCGACAGCTGCTTTGCATATTGCACAAGGACGATGTTGCCGATCTCCATACCATATCTGTCGTTGATAAATCCGAACCTCGCAAGGTCGAAGTATACAGCGGCAAATTCGGTTATATCCCCGGTGCTCCGCATATCATTGAGCTTTTTTACACAGGCATTCTCGTTTAAAAGGCCTGTCTTCTGCTCTCTTGTCTCAAGATTCTGTTTTTCCTTTTTATCCTCGATGTTCTTAAAAAATATCGCATAAAGAAGTACCGCAAGACCGGTGGTTATCTCACTCTGCCCTCCGAAATGGGGGATTTTTCTTTCTCCGATTATATTCAGGATAACAAAGCCCACACCTATAAAGACAGTAAGCAGCTCATTAAGATCAAGGCTTTTTCCGTATCTTGCGATGTTCAGCAAAAGGATCATCACAAGATACACGACGATGGACATATATGTAACGGGGAAAAGATTTCCTGTTTCGAAGGTGTTTTTCTCCGTAAACCAGAAGACATTTTTGAAGGGTATATCCGCTATGATTATGACCGAAGCCACAAAAAGAGGTATTCCCAGAAGCAAATGGAACTTCCTGTCCCTGTCCCTTGTCAGTATGAGCACCATTATGTATACAATTGAGGGTCTTAAAATATAACAAAGCGTCGAGAGCAGTACTCTCATAAGGGTCGGATGGTCGAGACCGTAGTAATATACCTCGGCCCGCGCGGCTATCGTCTCCACCACCTCAATGACTATGAGAGCGATAAACTTGTATCTTATCTTATGATACATATTCCTGTTTGTGAACACGATAAAAATTATTATCGATATGACAAAGAAATATGTAAAATATTCATTTAACAACGAGCCGAAAACATCCATATTCATCCCTTCCGACCGGATATCCGAAGCCGTACTCCGTCCATTATTGTTTTATGAATCTGAACGACGCAAAGTCGAAGCTGCTGCCCGGAAGAAATACAAATCTGACCACTCCGCAGCCCGTGTATCCGCTTATCTTAAACTCCCGTGAGTCCGAACCGGATCTGAATTCGAGTATATCCCTTGTCTCTGCGCCATCCTTATCAAATATAAGGTGAATGGTGTTTACGGGCTTATCGGTACTTCCGTTTATAACTACAGACGCGGCGGTGTCCTCTCCGAAATCCATATCGGTAAATTCCACTGTCACATTATTACCGATACCCTCGATCCTGTCCGCCTTTTTCTCAAATGTATCACCATATACGCTGTCACATTCTCCGGCCTTTAAAAGCTCATACGCCTTTATGGGTTTCCTGAAGGAAAAGCCTTTTATCATGCCCTTATCATAGGTCACAAAGCTCAGCAGCGCAAGCCCCTTTATTCTTCTTGAGAGCTTATAGGTATCGGGCTGGTATACATTCCATATCATCTTTTTATGGTATACCACATCCGCAAGGAGCTCGCTTCCCTCCTCTCCCGGCATTCCCTCCCATATCTGCATCGGAAAAGGATTGTCCGAAAGAACGAAAAGGTCAAGCGTAATTTCATCGCTTCCGAAGGAACCGAAATCTATATTTTCAAAGCCAACCACCGAGCGCTCGTTTCTCATCGTCGATACGCCGTGCTCGTTTCCGTTGCCCATCTGCCCCTCACATACGCTCCACAGACCGCCTGCGATATAATCATAAGGATTAAGCGTGGCCTTTCCGATTCCCTCGGCCGTAAAGTCAAGCTCCGAGATAACCTTTACGCTTCCGCAGCCGCATTTTGTCATGCAACGCACTCTCAAATCCCCATCGCCCACTGCGGTTATCTCCGCGGTATATTCATCTATAACCTTAAGCTTTGCGATATTGCTGTCGATTCCGGCGTTTGTTACCACCTTCCAGATAAGGTCTCCGGGCTTTAAATTCTTTAACGCGCTCTCGGGATATACCTTCGCGCTTACCCTTACGGTATTCTTATCCTTTGTAAGAACCCTTCCGGTATCGGCAAAAAGCGATATCCTTCTGACTCTTAATTCATGCTCTCTGTCGCTGACACCTTCAGCTTCACCGGAGGAGTCAGAAGCCTTTTTGCCGGAAAAAAGAGCCTTATATCCGATACTGTCAAAGTCCTCGGGAATAAGCGATATCCCTTCGGTCTCCTTCTTTTTCGTAACACATATCTGCCCGCAGGCTCCTTTAAGTCCCTCGCTGCTTAACTCTATATCTATGTTTCCGGGCTTATCACCAATGGATATCCCGACCAGCATCCTTCCGCCAAAAAGTCTTTTTACATGACCCTTGTACTCGTCCGTATCAGTGGAGTCTCCGTTATCAAGACCGGCGAGATACCCGGCGCCGGAAACATTTACATTTATAAGATTATTTGCATTTTCCACAGGGTATCCGTCCCCGTCAAGGACACTCACCTCTATAAATGCCATATCGCCGCATCCCGCGGTATAAATCTTATCGGTCTCGTAATAGTCAAGCTTTATGCTCACGGGGTCGCCGAAGGAATGCCTGCTTTCGAAAGCTATCTCCTTACCGTTCTCGTCATAGGCCTTTGCGGTTATCTCACCCTTTTCAAAAACAACCCTGTAATTGCCTGTAAGAACTTTTCCGTGGGCGTGGTCTATGTTCTGTATCCCCATGGACCTTCCGTTTACAAAAAGCTCCACCGCCGGCGCGTTGCTTGCTACTCTTACATCAACGCTCTGTCCCTCGTTCCAGTCCCAATAGGGGAAGATGTGGACAAAGGGCTCCTTTTTATAGTCTGTCCATGCGGACCTATATACATAATAAGTATCCTTCGGGAAGCCCGCCGTGTCTATCTGCCCGAAGTATGAATTTCTTGTGTGATAGGGCGTGGGTTCCCCGATATAGTCAAAGCCCGACCAGAGGAACTGTCCCATGGAGAATTCATGGTCCCGCTCCGCGATAATACAGTATTCCGCATTCGGAGCTCCCCAGCTGGTAGTGCAGTTTCCCAGAGTCGAACACTGAAGATCGTCATCCGCAAGAAGGCTCTGGCCGAGCGGGAACTTGTATATCCCCCGGCTCTGGACCGTCGAGCTCGTCTCGCTTCCGAAAATAAACCAGTCCGGGTGTTTTTTGTGATGCTCGTCATAGAATTTCTCGCCGTAATTATACCCTGCGTACTTAAGAATATCCGCGCAGTTCTGTGCTCCCTGCCAGGGCATATAATTTGAGCCGATTCCTATCACGGCATTCTCGTATATATCATTTTCCCGCACTTCCTTCTGGAGGTATCTTGTTATATCCTCACCGTGGGCGTCCTTGTGGGTATCATATATCTCGTTTCCGATACTCCACAGGAAGATACAGGGGTGGTTGCGGTCGCGCCTTATCCAGCTTCTGACATCCCTTTCCTGCCACTCCTTGAAAAATCTTCCGTAATCAAACTCTGTCTTTCCCCCCTCCCACATATCAAAGGACTCATCCATAACGATAAAGCCCATCTCATCCGTAAGCTCAAGCAGGCCTACTGCGGGCATATTATGGGCGGTTCTTATGGCATTAACTCCCATTCCGCGGAGTATCTCAAGCTCTCTTTTTGCTGCCGCTTTGTTAAATGCAGCCCCGAGAAGTCCGAGATCATGGTGCTCACAGGTTCCGTTCAGCTTAATGTGCCTGCCGTTTATAAAAAAGCCCTTTTCATTGTCCAGCACAAAGCTCCTGAATCCAAAAAATGTCTTTTCCTTATCTCCCACAGGCTCCCCGGGCTTAAGGTTCACAACCCTTTTTCCCTTCTCATCCCCGGAGACTTCATACGGCTTTTTATCCTTCTCCCCGTAATCCGCCTCCGGATCAAAGACAGCGAGCACGCAGTCATAGAGCTTCGGATCCTCAAGCTCCCAAAGCTTCGGTCCCTCCACCCTTTCGGTAAACTCTACTCTCACGATGCCCCCGTCGGATTTCCCGGTGCTTACTGCGCCTATAAGAGCGCTGTGGGTCTTTCCGAGCATGGGAAACCAGAGCGTAAGCTTTACACGGTTTGAGATTTCCGAAAGCCCGGCTGGGTCATACCCTTTATTCCAGAGGCTGTCGGCCTTTCCCTTTGCGATCTCCGCGCTTACCTTGATCTCCCATGTCCCGGACAGATCGATATCCTGCGTTATTTTGTAACCATCGGTTACAGGCTTTGCAGATACATAAAGACTGTCTGTAACTATATGGGTCTCATGGTGTTCTATAAAATACACATCGCGGTAAATACCCGCACCGCTGTACCAGCGGCTGTTCGGAGCAAGGAAGCAGACCTTGACAAGGATGGTGTTCTCCCCGTTTTCCAGCTCATCCGTGATATCGAAGAAAAAGCTTGAGTAACCGTATTTCCACTCACCCACGGTCTTCCCGTTTACATAGACGGTGGTGTCCATATATACACCCTCGAAATAGATCTCGTATCTTATTCCCGCCTTTTTTTCAAGGTTAAAAACCTTTCTGTAAAATCCGGTCGCGTCCTCGTAGAGATCCCCTGTCTGGTAGATAAGCCAGTCGTGGGGCAGATTAACCCTCTCAAAGGAAAAGTCGGCTATCCTGTCTGTATCTGTTTCGGGTCGCTCTTTTGAAAACTCCCAGCCATCGTTAAAAAGTCTTTTTGAAAACATCTTCCCAAATGCTCCTTACGGATATTATTTTATTATTATTTTTAAACTATTAATCCGGACCACTCATGCCTGTTCGGATTTTGCGGCCTCTATCTCCCGTTTTGCTATATCATCGGGAGCCTGCTCATACCTTGCAAACTCGTATGAAAATACTCCGCTTCCTCTCGTCATGGAATAGAGCCTTGTATCATACTCATACAGCTCGATATAAGGTATATCCGCAACGATCTCCTGATTTCCCGAACCTGTCGGATTCATACCGAGTATCTTGCCCCGGCGCTTGTTGAGATCTCCCATTACATCACCGGTATACGCATCCGGCACAACGACCTTCAACGACGCGATTGGCTCAAGAAGAACGGGCGATGCCTCCATAAAGCCCTGCTTAAATGCCTGCTCGGTTGCAACCTTGAAGGCAAGCTCGGAGGAATCAACGGTGTGGTAGCTTCCGTCGTATAGATTAACCTTTACTCCGGTAACCGGATATCCGGCAAGGGGTCCGCTCTTAACAGATTCCGCAACACCCTTTTCGACTGCCGGGAAGTAGTTCTTCGGAACCGCGCCTCCGACAACGCTCTGTTCAAAAATATAGGGCGTATCCGTGTCGTATGAGGGCTCTATCGTTATCTTTACATGTCCGTACTGACCATGTCCGCCGGACTGTTTCTTGTATTTATATTCGGTATCGACCTTTTTCTTTATGGTCTCCTTAAAGGCTATTCGAGGCTTTGAGAGCTCGATTTCCACCTTGTACTTCTCGGCGAGAATGCTCTGAGCGACCTCAAGGTGCTGTCCGCTTATTCCGTAGAGAAGAGTCTGTCCGTTCTCCGAATCGTTAACGCTCTTAAGAGTAAGATCCTCCGCGGTCATCTTTGAAAGAGCCTGGGATATTTTGTCCTCGTCTCCCTTTTTCTTTGCCTTGTACTGTCTGTATACATAGGGCTTTGAAATCGATGCCCTGAGGTAAGTGACGGGATTCTTTCTTGTGGAGAGCGAGTCCGTTGTCTGTGTTACCGCAAGCTTTGCCAGCGCACCGATATCTCCGGCGTGAAGCTCGGTTACATCCTCTGTCTTTCCGCCGCAGAGCACAAAAAGCTTTCCGATTTTTTCATCGGTATCACGGTGGTAATTATACATTACATCATCCGGCTTAAGCACTCCGGAATTAACCTTTATAAGCGAATACTTTCCGATATAGGGATCCGCTATTGTCTTGAATACATACGCGGATTTAGACTTGGCGAAGTCGTAATCCGCCTCAAATACCTCATTGCTCGTGGTGTTTATTCCCGCGCATTTGCATCTGTCGGGACTCGGGAAGTATTTTACGATATCCGCCATAAGGGTATACATTCCCCGTGCAAGAGTGTTGGAGCCCATAAGTACGGGGACTATCGAGCCGTCATACACACCCACGCGCATTGCGGATCTTATCTCGTCCTCGGAGAATTCATCCCCGTTAAAGTAGCGGTCCATGAACTCCTCGCTTGTCTCCGCAACTGCCTCCAAAAGTACATCCCTGCATATCTTAAGGTTCTCACGGGAGTAATCCGGAACATCGGATTTGTCCACGCCCCCATGATCGTTCCAGCGTTTTGCCTTCTGCTGGATAACATTTACATAGCCCACGAACTGCTCATTTTCCCGGATTGGCAAATGAAACGGTGCAATGTGCTTTCCGTACAGCTCCTGAAGTTCCTTGACAACCTCCCGAAAGCTTGCTTTGTCGATATCCATATCCGTCACAAAGACCATTCTCGGAAGCTTTCTCTTTTCGCAGAGCTCCCATGCTCTCTTTGTCCCCGCCTCTATTCCGGCCTTGCCGGAAACGACGATTATTGCCGCGTCCGCCACGGAAAGCGCTTCCTCTGTCTCGCCTATAAAATCCGGTGAACCGGGAGTATCGAGGAGGTTGATCTTATGATCCTCCCATACCACCGGTACAACGCTTGTCTTTATTGAAAAGCCTCTTTTGACCTCTTCCCTGTCGCAGTCGCTTATCGTATTTCCGCCTTCAACGGTTCCCATCCGCGTTGTCATTCCGGCGAGATAACTGATCGCTTCCACAAGGGATGTCTTCCCGCTTCCCCCATGCCCGAGAAGAACCACATTTCTGATCTTGTCTGTCGTAAAAACATTCATAAGCTATACCTCCTATAACAGTTTTCACTGCGCACCCCGCAGCAATGCATCAAGCAGCTGCCTACACTTCCCTGCTTAATCTCTCATACTCCGTATCCGACAATTCAAGAATATTTACAGGCTCCCCGTCTATTCCCCCGATTTTCTCTATATCCCCCGACGGTATCAGCCCGTACTCCGTGATCGTCGTAGAAACTATCTCCGATGTTGAAAGGACTCTCTTATCGATCGATGAAACAGAAGCCTGATGCCAGCCTCCGTCCATTCCCTGCCACTGGATGAAATATCTGTCCGCACCGATCTCGTTTCCGAAGGTGATCCTCACAGCCGCGATGGGCTCATCCGCAAGCCATACACTCCCTATCTCCTCAAATTCTATAAGGTCGCCGCTGCGGTAAAGGACCGCCCTGCCAAGCCCGGGCTTTCCCTCCTCCTGGTCCCTGACCGCGATCACCGCGAAGGTTCCCTGCTTTGTTCTGCCGATCCACGGTTTTACGAGTCCGGCTCCCTCCATAACGGATCTTCCTCCCCGGACCGGAGCCCACATTCCGCACTTTTCAAGCGCAAGATGCAGATTTCCATCCTTAACATATCCTAATACTTTCATGTTATCCCTCCTTAATGTCGCTGATTCATCTTGTAGTTTAATGACCAATTTAAACTGTAGTTTACCCGACTAACGCATGCAGAGTCTTACGTACAGCCCCCGGAGCGGCAATAAGCTCGTTAAAGTACGAAACCACCGTGTCTGCGAGACCGGCCTCGAAAAGATCCACCGCCCAGACAGTCTTATCCGACAATATCCCTCTGAGCTGCTCAGCCGAAACGCTGTCCCCCAGCTTTATCCCGGAGACAAATGCCCCGGCGCTTTCCAGCCTCGGGTCGTCGCTTCTTGTAAACTCCCTGCCCTCGTCATCAACTGCCATAAGATACCTTAACCATCCTGCGAACACAAAGGGAATGCACTTTAACTCAGCGATATCAAGCCCCTGCTTTTTATAATTCTTTATCGTCTCTCCGAAACGGATAGGAAGCTTCTGGGAGGTATCGGTGGCGATACGCTGGGGAGTGTCGGGCATAAAAGGATTCGGCACACGCACATTAAGCACGGTATCGATAAACTCCTTAGGATCAAGAACCCCCGGATCCACAACCACCGGAAGCCCCTCCTTATAACCGATGATTTCAACCAGCTTCCTAAGATCGGCATCCTTCATCTCGTCGGATATCCTTGTGTATCCGAGAAGACATCCGTATATCGCAAGCGCGGTATGAAGGGGATTAAGGCAGGTGCAGACCTTCATCTTCTCCACCTTGTCAACCGTCTCCTTATCCGTAAAGATAACGCCCACCCTCTCAAGCGCAGGTCTTCCGTTCGGGAACACATCATCGATAACAAGATACTGGGTCTCCTCCGCGTTTACAAAGGGAGCGACATAGGTTCCCTTTGAGGTAACAATAGGGTCAAGCCCCTCGAGCCCGTCCTTTCTAAGGATATCCTCGACGGAGGCATCGGGTCTCGGGGTGATCTTATCTATCATCGACCAGGGGAAGGAAACCTTTGACGGATCGTTTATATAATCAAGGAATCCCTCCTCCGCTTTTTTATTCCCGCACCATGCCTTTGCGAATGCGCTTACCGCGCCGTAGAGCTTGTCTCCGTTGTGTGAGCAGTTGTCGGTGGAGACCATCGCTATCGGAAGCCTGCCGCTTAAATATCTCTCGTACAGAAGCGAGCTTACCTTTCCGATATAGGTTGAAGGCTTTTCCGGTCCGGCGGCAAAATCCGAGAGAACCGCGGGAACAGTCTCCCCCGCTCCGTTTACAAGGCTGTAGCCCTTCTCCGTTATGGTAAATGTAGCCATCTTGAGGGAGGGCTGCCTGAAGATTTCTTTTAATCTCGAATACTCCTTTTCATTCTCCGAATCAAGGATGCATGACTCGCTTACCGAGCCTATCACCCTCTTCCCGATGGATCCGTCCGCCTTGAGAGTGACCAGCACCGAGAGGTTGTCGTTTCCGCGGTATGACTTTTCGACTATCTCGTAGTCAAAGCCCTCTATAACGATAACGCCCTTATCGGAATATCCCTTCTCGATCATATCCTGCGAAAGTGCTGCGTGGAACGCACGGAAAAGATTTCCTCCTCCGAAGTGCACCCACTCGGGTTCTGCAGCCGTTCTCCCGGCTGCGGAACTGATATCAAATCCCGGAAGCTGATAACCTTTGGTTATCCATTCACTGCCGTTTTTTATTCCTTCAAGATTAAGTTTCATCTTCTTCAGACTCCCCTTTCATGGCTTTTAACTATTGCTTCCCAAAGACCGTTCAGATAAGTCGCACCGAGGGCTCTGTCATAAAGTCCGTAGCCCGGCATCGCAACCTCATCCCAGATCATCCTTCCGTGGTCGGGACGGATGGGTCCGTCAAATCCGATATCGTAAAGAGCTTTCATTATCTCGTACATGTCGAAGGTTCCGTCGGAGGAAAGATGCGCGCTCTCCTCGAAATTTGTGGGCGAATGGAATTTGAGATTTCTTACATGCGCAAAATGTATCCTGCCCTTAAGCGAACGGATCATATCCGGAAGATCGTTCTCAAGATTTGTCCCGTAGGAACCGGAGCAGAAGGTTACTCCGTTATGGGGATCATCAACCATCTGCATCATGCGGAGTATATTCTTTTTGTTTATTATTATCCTCGGAAGTCCGAACACGCTCCATGCGGGATCGTCCGGGTGTATTGCCATTTTGATATCGTACTTGTTGCAGACCGGCATTATCTTTTCAAGGAAATACTTCAAATTCTCAAAAAGCTTTTCGTCATCGATATCCTTGTACATCTCGAAGAGCTCTTTGATATGCGCCATTCTCTCGGGCTCCCAGCCGGGAAGTATCGCGCCGTTTGCATCCCCCGCGATCATATCAAACATCTTCTCCGGTTCTATGGCATCCACCGCCTCCTGGGTATACGCAAGCACCGTCGATCCGTCGGGACGCACTCTCGCAAGCTCGGTCCTCGTCCAGTCAAATACCGGCATAAAGTTGTAGCATACAAGGTGGATATCCTCTTTTCCGAGGTTCTCCAGGGTCTCTATATAATTGGCTATATCCTGCTCTCTTTCGGGTGCGCCGGTCTTGATTGCATCGCTCACATTAACACTCTCTATGCCGGAAATGTGAAGTCCCGACGCCTCCACCTCCTCCTTCAGAGCTCTTATCCTCTCCCGGCTCCAAACCTCTCCGGGCTTTGTATCGTACAGGGTCGTGATCACACCCGTAACTCCGGGTATCTGTCTGATCTGCTTTAAGGTTACGGTATCAAATTTTGATCCGTACCAGCGTAAGGTCATCTCCATTTTGTTATCCTCTCTTTTGTCCTGATTATATCATTATACCATGACTATTATATCATATCCCTTAAACCCTTTAAATTCTCACCATAAAAAGCCTCTCTCGTCTCACTTATTGCTAATATCTTTCTAAAGCACAAAAACCTCCGCCGCGCAGTGGGCGCAGCGAAGGTCAGATTAGTCATTCCTTGATAAAAGGTCGTATATGAGGGAGCCGTAAAGCCCGAGGTTACTTATCTCGGCATCACTCCACTTATGGCTCCGGTTCAGCATATTACAGCTGAACAGATACTTCGGGTCATCCGGTGAGGGAAGTGCCACCTGGATAAAGGACATACAGTTCTTTTCCAGGAGCATATCGTACAGCTCATCGTTTGCATGCTTGATATTCGCCACATTGTGCAGCACATATACACCGTTTGAATCAAAAAGATCCATCAGTTTTTTGTTCTTAGTAAAATCCGTCGCTTTAAACCCGGAGGGGTATTTACCGCAGGTAAACATCGGCTTTTCAAGGTCTTTGTAAAAGACATCTATACTGTCAAGGTCAAAGCTCTTTACAATATCCGTAAGGGTTTCGGGTATGACCCCCGCATCCCCCTTAAACATCGTCTTTATGACACGGTTTATGGACTTGGACTGGTCATCATAGGAGGAAATGCCCTTTCTCCTTGCACCGGTCTCTATCTCGCTGTGCATCTCCGTGCGGTATATGATATACCTGTTTTTCCCCTTTTCCTTCGCGATATAAAGGCATTTATCCGCAAGCGCAAGAAGGTCCTTATAATTGTCTCCGTCATCCGGATAAAGAGATATACCCATGGAGAGGGTAAACTTTTCCATACCGAGGGTCTCTTTGGCGAGGACCTCCGCATTCCCCTTTATCCTTCTCAAAATACTCCGGATCTCCTCCTCCTCAGAGATTCTGTCCGTGAGGATGAAAAACTCGTCCCCTCCGAACCTTCCGACCATACCGTTGTCCCTTACCACATCCATAAGAGTTGTCGCAAGGAGCTGGATTGCCTGGTCGCCCGCAAGATGCCCGTAATTGTCGTTGATACTCTTGAAATCATCTATATCGAGAAGCACCATATAATGCTTTCTTTTGTTTGTGGCAGGATTTGTAAAAATATGATACGAATATTCTATTATCGACCGCTTGCTTAAAAGCCCCGTGGCGGAATCAAGCCCCGCGGCCGTCATGTAATAGGGCAGATCCTCCTCCCCTTCCGAGAGATGATTGATTATGCCGTACATCATGCGGTGCCCGCTCATATCATCAAATCTCGCTCTGAAGATGAGCTTTTGGAGCTTGCCGTCATTGTGGAGCATTCCGGATTTGACGGATATATCCACAGTGCTTTTTCCCTTGGAAAGCTGATCCTCAAGGGCATCGATCATATATTTGTTCTTGTCGTCTTTCTCCGCCGTCTCCCTGAGCTTTCCGATAAATTCCGCAAAGTTCCCGTAAAAGAGCCTTACGGATTTCTTCCCGACATAACGGTAGATGCTCATGACATCCTTCTTCATGTCGTAGTCAAAAAAGCTCTGACTCGACATTCCGAGCATGGTTTTGTACTTCCACATATTATTGCGGAAGGTGAAGCATTCATTCTCAAGAGCAGGTATGTTCCAGCCGGTTATATCGTAGCAGTTATCATCATTTTTATTGTATTTCGCGATAAGATCAAAAAGATGTATGCTTTCATTCCTGTCACGGATATATGTGATAACGCGCCCCTGTCCGGTCTTTTTTGCGGTGTCGAGAAGATATCTCAATTCTTCATTGCACGACTCATCCTCCCCTACCTCGCTGAAAAGCGAATTAAGGTTGGAGCCGAAAAATTCTCTTCCCTCCTGATCGTACCGGACCATGTTGTAATCCTCATCAAGAGCAATATTGAAATTATATACCGTTGTATAGCCGGCCTTTAAGTCTTCCCTGTCGATTCTCAAGCTTCTCTGCCTTTCTGCCTTAACCCCAATGCAAAATACTTATCCCTTTATATATTCGGGATACCCGTCCCATCCGAGCGCCGGATCATAATCCTTCTCAAATACAAATCTGAGATCCTTCAGCTTTAATCCGTTTCCGCCGAAATAGAACCTTATCACCCCGTACTTCGAGCTTAGGAGTATCTTTCTCTCAAGACTCTTCCACTCTCCGCCTGCTCCGTTAAAGGTGAAGGTTCCGCTCGGTATGCTCTGGAAATAGATACCTATCGGGATCTGCGCAAGCTCGGAAAGGTCGCTCTTTCCGGTGATCTCCATCCGGTAGCAGCCCATCTTCTTTACATTTATCCCGAAAGCATATACACAACCCTGCACCGAGAGAACATTCGAGAGATCGATCACAGTGCCGTCCTCAATATCGAAGTACTCGACATTGGCGGAATCCACTCCTCCGTCTCCCTCATCAAAGCCCGTGAGCTCAAGCTCCGGCTCCTTACCGCACATTCTCTCCATAGCGTGGGTTTTCATTAAATATCCGCAGATATTTGCGGCGCATCTTACGAGATGCCCTCTTGTAATACCGCCCTCATTAAGGGTGGATAAAATATTATCGTCGGAGGAATTGACAGCCGCATCCGGGCAGACAGCATAAAAATCATTCTGGGCAAGTACGCATCTCGCAAAATCATTTCTGCTGACCTTGCCGTCCACATCTCCGATCTTCGCCCACCAGTCGGTCATTACAACGCCGTTAAAGCCCCACTCGTTTCTTAAAATTTCCGTGCAGAGGTCATGCCGTCCGTTTGTCCATGTCCCGTTTACCGCGCCGTATGTTGTCATGACGCAGTCCGCACCGCCTTCCTTTACGGCGATTTCAAAGCCCTTCAGATAAATTTCCCGGAGTGCCCTCTCGGAAACAACACTGTCGATATCGTGTCTGTGCGTCTCCTGATTGTTTGCGCAAAAATGCTTAAGGCATCCGCTTACTCCCGCGGATTTTAGCCCCCTGAACTGGGCGGCAGCCATCTTGCCCGTGATAAGCGGATCCTCGCTGAAATATTCAAAATTCCGTCCGTTTAGGGGATGTCTGTGAATATTAATTCCCGGACCGAGAAGCACATCTATCTTATTCTTGGTCATCTCGATACCCAGCATCCCGAAAAGCTTTTCGTTTAATTCCGTGTTCCATGTGCAGGCAAGAAGAGTTCCGTTTGGAAGTGAGAATGCCTTGGTCCCGCAGTCCATCCTCATGCCGGAGGGTCCGTCGGAGCAGCATCCGCAGGGGATTCAGAGTTCTTTAAGGAAAGGGCTTACTCCGCCGAAGGCAGCGGCGGTTCCCGCCGTAACCTTGGGGCTTCCCATTCCCTCGCCCCTTACGATTGCCGCAAGCTCCTCGTCGGGAATCTGCGCTAAAAACTCTTCCATCGGGACTTTTCCGTCTCTGACATCCTTAAGCTTTATTCCCTTATCCCCGGAATATGCCAGAAAGTCCGGCTTATCCGCCTTTGCGGTCTCGATATCTCTCTTTTTCGCAAGGGGAACATCCTCATATTCTTTTCCGTATTCCGGAAGGTTTTCGCATCCCGGAATTTCCCTGCTTTCCCTGCCGGCGGTGGCTCCCCCCGGGCGTAGTCTCTTAAATGCCCTTACCGGTGCCATCTGAGAGCTCAGCCTGTCCATAACAAGGGTTTCCCCGAGCATAAATGAGCCCGCGGCCTTCAGCCTGTCGGAGCTGTCGCCTGCGAGGAATCTGTACTCTCCTGCCTCAAGGACATACGAAAACGGATTTCCCGTAGCCCCCGAATCGTCGTAGGAAGCTATGCTGTAGGGTGCGAAGGCTATGGTTACAAGCCTGCTTTCGCCGGGAGCTATCTCCTCTGTCTTTGCAAATCCCGCAAGGGATAGGTCGGGCTTTCCCAGTGCTCCCTGAGGCGCACAAAGATAGAGCTGTACAACCTCTTTTCCGGAGGTTTTTCCGGTGTTTTTTACCTTAAATGTAAAGGAAAGCTTCGCTCCCTCATCGTCAATGACCTTCTTTACAAAAAGCTCATCCTCGGGAGCTATGATCTTTCCGAGCGAGTCCTTGAGAACAAACTCCCCGGGCTCTATCTCAAATTCCGTGTAAGACAGACCGAAGCCGAAGGGATAGAGAACCGCCTTCCTGTCAAAGGTTGAATAATATCTGTAGCCCACATAGATATCTTCGGCGTAGCAGTTATAATCTGTCCTTCCGAAATTTGGATATGCCGGAGTTTCCCCTATCCTTCTTGCTATGGTATCTGTCAGATGGCCGGAGGGACTTACCTTTCCGGTTATAACATCAGCGGCTCCCAGAGCTCCGACCTCTCCTCCCTGCCATGCATAGAGGATTGCGTCGGGATCCGCCTCCTCGATATCCGTCATATCAAGGACGGCGCTGACATTCATAAGAACTATGACTCTGTCAAAAGCGCCTCTCACATTAAAGAGCATCTCTCTCTCGATATCCGAGAGTCTGTACGCCCCCTTTGCGTCGGCATAATCCTGTTCCTCGCCTGCGGTCCTTCCGATGAGCACTATGGCAATATCAGACTGCTTCGCCATTTCAATTGCGGTTTCCTTTGACAAGGGCATCTCCGCCTGCGACCAGGGCTCGCTTCCAAACCCCGCTCCGCAGTCGATGGGGTTTTCCTCGTCAAATTTCCTGTATATTTCCTTAAGAGCCTCGTTAAGGACGATTCCGTTCTCCTCCAAGGCCTCGGGGATGGTCCATACCTTTCCGGCATTAACCATTCCGCCCGAGCCTGTGCCGCTCTTGTAATAATGACTCTGTATCCTTCCGAAGAGGGCAACCTTCGTCCCCCCGCTTATGGGAAGTACATTCCCCCTGTTTTTAAGGAGTACAACACCTTCGCTTACCGCGCGCCTTGCGGTCTGCTCGTATTCCTTTCTGTCAAGCCTCATATAATTCCTCCCTGCATATAAACGATACATTATTCAATTCAAAGATCTTTTATCTCTGAGTGAAGTGCCTGAAGTGATTTGATCTCATTCTTCTTTCCGGATTCCATATATCCGATTCCGTCCGCTGCTGCTTTTGCGGCTGCGATGGTGGTGATATAGGGTATCTTCTTTCTTACGGCCGCCTTTCTTAAGTAGCTGTCATCGTTGACGCTGTCCTTGCCGACAGGTGAGTTGATGATAAGGTCAATCTCCTTGTTCTCGATGGCATCGAGCACATTCGGACGCCCCTCGTAAAGCTTCTTTATCTTTTCAGCCTTGACTCCGGCTTCTGTGATAAGATCATAGGTTCCGCCGGTGGCAAGGATCTTAAATCCGTCCTTCTCAAAGCTCTTTGCGACCTCAACGATCTCCGCCTTATCCTTGCGGTTTACCGAAAGAAGCACGGTTCCGGACATCGGAAGAGGCGACTGGACAGCCTCCTGTGCCTTGACAAAGGCTTCCCCGTAGGAGGGTGAAAGTCCGAGAACCTCTCCTGTTGAACGCATCTCGGGTCCGAGGATCGGGTCTACCTCCTGGAACATATTGAAGGGGAACGCAGCCTCTTTTACTCCGTAATAAGGGATATTCTGCTCCTTAAGTGCGGGAACCGGTGAAGGTCTGCCCGTAAGCTCGGAGGTTATTATCTCCGTGGCAAGAGGAACCATCCTTATGTTGCATACCTTTGACACAAGAGGGACGGTCCTTGATGCTCTGGGATTCGCCTCGAGAACAAATACCTTTCCGTTCTCGATAGCGTACTGCATATTCATAAGACCCTGGACATGCATCTCCTCGGCGATCTTTCTTGTATATTCTTTTATCGTCCGTACATTCTCCTCGGGAATATGTGCCGACGGGATTATGCAGGCAGAGTCTCCCGAGTGAACTCCCGCGAGCTCGATATGCTCCATTACCGCGGGTACGAATGCGTGGGTACCGTCACAGATCGCATCAGACTCACACTCTAACGCATGGTTGAGGAATCTGTCTATAAGGATCGGTCTGTCGGGGGTAACTCCGACAGCGGCTCTCATATAATCCGCCATGGACTCGTCATCATATACGACCTCCATTCCTCTTCCACCGAGGACATAGGAGGGGCGTACCATAACTGGATATCCGATCTTACCGGCAATGGAAATCGCCTCATCGACGGTGGTAGCCATTCCTGATTCGGGCATGGGTATTCCCAGCTTGTCCATAACAGCGCGGAACTGGTCTCTGTCCTCGGCAAGATCGATTACCTCGGGGCTTGTTCCAAGGATCCTTACACCGTTCTTTTTAAGGTCTGCGGCGAGATTTAAAGGAGTCTGTCCTCCGAACTGGGCTATAACCCCGAGAGGCTTCTCCTTCTCGTAAATGCTTAAAACATCCTCAAGGGTAAGGGGCTCAAAATAGAGCTTGTCGGAGGTGTCGTAGTCCGTGGATACGGTCTCCGGGTTACAGTTGACAATAATAGTCTCAAAGCCCAGCTTTTTAAGCGCCATTGCGGCATGTACACAGCAATAGTCAAACTCGATACCCTGTCCGATACGGTTCGGTCCTCCGCCGAGTATCATTATCTTCCTGTTATCGGAAACAGGGTCCTTGTCAGACGAATTATATGTGGAGTAATAGTAGGCACTGTCCTTTGTACCGCTTACATGAACGCCCTCCCAGCTCTCCACAACGCCGATTTCCTTGCGGCGGTTTCTTATATCCTCCTCCTTGACCTCAAGGAGCTGGCTTAAATACTTATCGGAAAATCCGTCCTTCTTCGCCTGTGTAAGGACATCATCCGCAGGGATGGCTCCCTTCATTGAAATAAGCTTTTCCTCTTCCTCCACAAGCTCCTTCATCTGCTCAAGGAAGTAATGCTTAACCTTGGTTATGTCAAAGATCTCCTGGGGAGTCGCTCCCTTTCTCAGTGCTTCATAGATAAGGAAATATCTCTCGCTTGAAGGCACCGCAAGCTTTGTAAGGAGCTGTTCCCTTGAAAGCTCTCCGAAATTCTTTACATGTCCCAGTCCGTAACGGCCTGTCTCGAGTGAACGGATTGCCTTCTGGAATGCCTCCTTGAAGTTCTTTCCGATGCTCATTACCTCGCCTACCGCACGCATCTGGGTTCCAAGCTTGTCCTCAACGCCCTTGAATTTTTCAAATGCCCAGCGGGCGAATTTAATAACCACATAATCTCCGTCGGGAACATATTTATCGAGAGTGCCATACTTTCCGCAGGGGATATCCTTAAGGGTAAGTCCGCAGGCGAGCATCGCGGAAACAAGCGCGATGGGAAAGCCGGTTGCTTTCGATGCAAGGGCCGAGGAGCGTGAGGTTCTGGGGTTTATCTCAATAACGATAATGCGGTCCGTAACGGGATCGTGGGCGAACTGCACATTTGTTCCGCCGATGACCTGAACCTTATCGACTATCTTGTATGCCTGCTCCTGGAGCTTTGCCTGGCACTCCTGGGAGATAGTAAGCATGGGAGCCGCACAGAAGGAATCTCCGGTGTGTACTCCGAGAGGGTCGATGTTCTCGATAAAGCATACCGTGATCATATTTCCATCGGAGTCTCTTACAACCTCCAGCTCCAGCTCCTCCCATCCGAGTATTGACTCCTCCACAAGGACCTGTCCCACGAGGGAAGCCTGCAATCCTCTTGCGCATACAGTCTTAAGCTCCTCCCGGTTGTATACGAGTCCGCCGCCGGCTCCGCCCATGGTATACGCGGGACGGAGAACAACGGGGTAGCCGAGCTTCTCGGCGATACCCAGCGCTTCCTCCACGGAATAAGCAACCTCGGATCTTGCCATCTCGATTCCGAGCTCATCCATGGTCTTTTTAAATTCGATACGGTCCTCTCCGCGCTCGATTGCGTCAACCTGTACACCGATGACCTTGACGCCGTATTTGTCAAGGACGCCGGCCTTGTTTAGCTCAGCGCAAAGATTAAGTCCCGACTGTCCTCCGAGGTTGGGGAGCAGCGCATCCGGTCTCTCCTTGGCTATTATCTGCTCGAGTCTCTTAACATTGAGGGGCTCGATATAGGTAACATCCGCGGTCTCCGGGTCGGTCATGATAGTCGCGGGATTTGAATTGACAAGTACTATCTCATATCCGAGCTTTTTAAGTGCTTTGCAGGCCTGTGTTCCCGAGTAGTCAAACTCGCAGGCCTGACCGATGATTATCGGTCCGGATCCGATGATAAGTACTTTTTTGATGTCTTCACGCTTGGGCATTTTTTTGGTTCCTCTCTTTCCTGTGAAAGTTCATAGAACTTTCCTGTTTAGCTATAACAATATCTCAGCCGCGCCATGCAGCTGAGATATTAAAAAGAATCTTTATTATTCCTCTTCGGGAGCCTTCTTAAGGATCAGGTTTGTAATGATACCGAGGATAAGAGCGCATGCAACCTCGGTAATGGTTACGGAACCGAAGTTAAGTGTAAGTCCTCCGATACCTGCAATAAGAATAACAGACACAACGAAGAGATTTTTATTCCTGTTAAGGTCCACATTCTGGATCATCTTAAGACCGCTTACGGCTATAAAGCCGTAAAGAGCCATACATACGCCGCCCATTACACAGCTGGGGATTGAATTGACGAATGCGATAAAGGGTGAAATGAAGGAAATGATTATCGCTCCGCATGCTGCGGTGATTATCGTATAAACGGATGCATTCTTGGTAATGGCAACACACCCGATGGACTCACCGTAGGTGGTATTGGGGCATCCGCCGAAGAACGCACCCACCATTGAACCCACACCGTCTCCGAGGAGAGTTCTGTGAAGTCCGGGTTCCTTTAAAAGATCCTTCTCGATTATTGATGAAATATTTTTATGGTCGGCGATATGCTCCGCAAATACAACGAATGCCACGGGGATATATGCTGCCGCTATGGTTCCGATGTAGGAAGCGTTTAATTCCTTGAATCCGCCTGCCGCAGTGAGGAATGTGAAGCTCGGAACCGCGAAAAAGGTCTTAACGCTCACTCCGCCGGAAACAAGATTCTTAAAAGAATCAAAGGAAAGGAGCTTTATCGCGTCGATATCTGCTGCGTTTCCGATAAGAGTAAGCACGAGACAGAAAGCATATCCGGCAAGGATACCGAAGATGAAGGGAATAAGCTTCGCGGTCTTCTTTCCGTAGGTTGAGCAGAGCATGGTAACGAAAAGCGTAACAAGACCGCCGCAGAGAGCAGCCACGGGGCTGGCTACGGGAGTGAGATTTCCTGCTTCATCCGCAACCTTAACGCCGCCGGTAAGGATGTCTCCAACCGCATTTCCCGCAAGGGAAAGTCCGATGATCGCAACGGTAGGTCCGATAACGACCGCAGGCATAAGCTTGTTTATCCAGTCAACTCCGACAAACTTAACGATCAGCGCGATAACCACATATACAAGGCCTGCAAATACAGCTCCGAGTATAAGGCCAAGATAACCCAGCGACATGGATACACCGCCCGCAAAAGCTGCAGTCATGGATCCGATAAACGCGAAGGAAGAGCCTAAGAATACCGGACTCTTTCTCATTGTAAAAAGAACATAGATAAGGGTTCCGACGCCGGCTCCGAAAAGAGCTGCCGCAGGACTCATATCATTTCCGATGATGATCGGAACAACGAGCGTCGCGGTCATGATAGCCAGAAGCTGCTGAAGCGCGAACACTACAAGAGGGCCGAATTTTACCTTGTCATCCACCTGATAAATTAGTTTCATTTGCTTTCTCCTTCAATCGAAAATAACTCCCCAAAAACAGGGTCAAGACACAAGATGTTGTGCAAAAGTTGACATAAATCCGATTATGACCACTATTTACCGAAATAAATGATAGCATAGCCCTTACATATTGTAAATTATCTTAATTTGCTAAATCTTTGCACGGGAAATTGTAAAATAATTATAGGATATTACAAAATTTTCACCATCGGTATCAATTCAGTATTTTTTCCTTGACTTAAGTCCCTCATATAAAAGCTTGTAGTTCTCGTATCTCGCGGCTGCGATCCTGCCCTCGGATACCGCTTTTTTTACGCCGCAGTCAGGTTCCGAGATATGGGCGCAGCCTGCAAAGCGGCAGAGCGGCTCCTCCGGAACAAACTCCGGATAGCATTTCCATAGAAGCTCCTTGGTAACCCCGCACATATACAGTTCAAGGCTTGAGAACCCGGGGGTGTCACATATAAAGGTCTCATCGTCCCAAAGGGAAAAAAGCTCCGAATGCCTTGTGGTATGTTTCCCTCTTTCTATCTTTTCGGATATCTCTCCGGTCGCCATGACCTCGCTCCCCGCAAGAAGGTTTATGAGGGAGCTCTTTCCCACACCGGAGGGGCCGGCTACAGTTGTGGTTTTTCCCTCTAAAAATCTCCTCAGCTCTCCGAGCCCGGTCTTTTCCTTCGTGCTGACCACAAAAACAGGGTAACCCGCAGATTCATAAATGCGTCTGAAATTTTCACCCACTCCGCTCTCATCAAGATCGGACTTGTTAAAGCACAGAGCACAGGGAAGCCCCTGCTGTTCAAGGATTATAAGCATCCTGTCCACAAGATTTAAAGGGGGCTGTGGACTTGCCACGGCAAATATCACAAGCGCCTGATCCACATTGGCGACAGCGGGTCTTATAAGCTCGCTCTTCCGCTCAAAGAGCTCCACCACATTTCCCGCGCAGTTCTCCCCGTCTATCACCTCAACGGCGCAGTCGTCACCCACAAGAGGCTTTTTATTGTCCTTTCTGAAGACACCTCTCGCCTTACATTCATATACACGCTCGGCGGTCTTTACATAGTAAAAACCGCCGATACCTTTTATGATCTTTCCCTTCTCAGTCATATACAGATCACTCTTGAATAAATTCCACGTTTCTTGTAAAGCTCTTTCCTTCACTGCCGGCAGGTGAGACCTCCACACCGTTTTCTACGACTGCCTCCTTATTGACCGTATAAGACATCGTAATTGTTCCGGTGGATGTTGCAAGCCCGAAATAAGTCCCTCCCGAATAGGGGAAATTTGTTTCCTTTGTCTCAATGATAACCTTTCCGTTGGCATCCTTGAGTACGATTGTAACCTCCATACCTGTTGTATAATCCGGAGCCTCCTCTACGGAAGGAGCGGAAATATACGCCTCAAAACGGTATGACACCGCGCTTACGCCGAGACTTATGGCTATGTTTACAGTAGTCCCCTTCTCAACATAATCTCCCGCTTCAACACTCTGCTGGCAGATCTTGCCGCTCTCTATACTGTCGCTGTTAACCGATGTGGTCTCTCCCACCACAAGTCCGTTCTCAACAATTCTTGCAAGCGCTTCGTCGGTGGTAAGACCGATAAGATCCGGAACTTTGACCGTTGTATCCTCCGGTCCCCTGCTTACTATGATCTGGATACTGCTGCCCTTTGGAACGACCTGCCCGGACTCGGGATTGACGCTTATAACAAAGCCTTCCGCAACCTCATCGCTGTACTCTTCAACCTTGGAGACTTTAAAGCCCTCCCTGGTAAGTGCGTTTGCTGCCGACTCGTAGGTGGAGTTCTTTACCGCGGGAACCTCGATCCCCGCAAGTCCCGAGCTTACCTTTATATTGATACTGCTGCCCTTTGGAACTTCCGAACCTTCGCTTAAAGCCTTTCCGCCAGCATCCGTAGCGGAGATGACTGTTCCCGCCTCTACAGAATCCGACTCCTCATACTCAAAATTCGCGCTTACACCCAGGGCAAAAAGCTCATTTTTAACCGTATCGACATCAACTCCCGCCATGGCAGGCAGAGAAACTATCTCAGTTACAAGGGGCGTCTGCTCCGTCTCCCCGTCCCCCACGACCACATGGCTCTCAGTCTCCTCCCCCGTCCCTGGAATCGGACTTGCGGAGTTCATCTTGGAAATGATCGTTATCGCAAGCACAGCTATTATTCCGACTATTATCACACCTGCCACGATCGCGATAATGGTAGTAACCCGCTCCATCCTCGGACTGTAATCATCCTCATTCTCGAGACCGCTGCCCCTGTCATAATTACTGTAATTGTCGTAATTATCGCTGCCATAATTCTCTTCGTAATTACCGCCATCATAGGCAGGGTCATAATTCTCCTCCGAAGAATCATAACTGCCCTCTGACTGTTCGTAATTTCCGTCTGCGTACTCTCCGTCGTAGCCCCCCTCGTATCCGCCTTCGTAACCATCATTGTAATTGCCGGAATTATCCCCGTAATACTGATCATAGGAAGCGTTCCCGTCTTCAGGCATCTCCTCCCGGCTATCCACGGGATCCCGGTTATCGCTTGTAAAACCCGGTGCCAGCTTCATAAGGTTATCGTCTGTTACCGAAACCCGCCCGGTTGATGAATTCTTTATCTTTGCCACTTCCGCATCGGAAACGATCCTTGTCCCGCCGGCAATATCGTGCTCGTCCCTTACAACGAAATCGACATCCGGAGTAAGAAGAGCCTGCTTTAAGTCGGCGATAAGCTCCGCCATGTTCTGGTATCTTCTGTCCGGTGACTTCTCGCAGCATTTAAAGATAATAGACTCCACACACTGCGGTATCTCCGGAACATACTCCCTCGGGGAGGGCATGGGTTCCTGAATATGCTTTATCGCAATGGCAACGGTCGTCTCACCGTTAAAGGGAACACGGCCTGTGAGCATCTCAAACATTGAGATACCGAGAGAATAAATATCGCTCTTTTCATCCGAATATCCGCCCCTTGCCTGCTCCGGAGATGTATAATGAACCGACCCCATAACATTTGAGGTTATGGTGTTGCTGGTGGCCGCCTTTGCGATACCGAAATCGGTAACCTTTACCTTGCCATCCCTTGAAATAATAATATTCTGCGGCTTTATATCCCTGTGAATTATATGATTCGCATGGGCGGACTCAATTCCGAGACTGACCTGTATCGCAATGCTTACCGCCTCTTTGTAGGTAAGTCTCGCCTTCTTTTCTATGTACTTTTTAAGAGTTATACCCTCAACGAGCTCCATTACGATGTAATGGATATCATTCTCCTCTCCTACATCATAGACATTAACAATATTTGAGTGCATAAGGCCTGCTGCCGCCTGTGCCTCAACCCTGAATTTGGAAACAAAGTTCTCGTTCTCGCCGAATTCAGCCTTCAAAACCTTAATGGCAACATTTCTGTTGAGCTTTGTATCGAGAGCCTTATAGACATCGGACATTCCGCCCGTGCCTATCTTCTCGATGATCTCATATCTGTCGTTTATTACCATTCCAATCTTAACCATAACTATATCCTTATCAGTCCTCATACTTTATGAGAACAACCGAAATATTATCCTTACCGCCCTGGGCATTCGCCTCGTCAATGAGGGCATCCGCCGCCTCTTCAAGATCTGCGGCTTCCATGACTATCCTGCAGATATCCCCATCCTCTACCATGTTGGTAAGCCCGTCGGAGCAGAGCAAAACTATATCCCCGCTTTTTAATTCCTCGGTATATACATCGCATTCAACATAATCCTTAACGCCAACAGCCCGGGTAATTATGTTTTTATCAGGATGGTTTCTGGCCTGTTCCCGGGTAATGCCGCCGCTTCTGATCATGTCCTCTACAAGCGAGTTGTCGACGCTGATCTGCCTTATGCTACCGTTTCTTATAATGTACAGGCGGCTGTCTCCGACATTTACCGCCTGGAGAAATCTGCCCACAAATGTAGCAGCCACAACTGTCGTACCCATGCCCTCATACTGTATGTTTGCACCGGCTCTGGCATATACCTCGCTGTTGGCTGCCTCCACAGCTTTCACAAGAAGCGTCTGCGAATTCTTTTCAAAGGAGTTCTCTACAAAACTCTCCATAACATCAACGGCGGTTCTCGATGCGTAATCACCCGCAGCGTGACCGCCCATTCCGTCGGCCACTATGAAAAGATTCGAAAGGTTTCCTATCTTCTCGCTGAAAGCATATATGTAATCCTGATTGATCTTTCGTTTTTTTCCTATGTCTGTTCTGGAAAAACTAGTAAGCACCTTTTTTCTCCGTAAAAATTATTAGACCGTACCGCTTATGACTTTCCTTCGAAGTTGCCCGCAGGCACCGTCTATATCTCTCCCCATTTCCCTTCTTATAGTAACATTTATTCCATTTTTTTCAAGTTTATTTTGGAAAGCCTTGATATTACGGTCTTTCGAGGGCACAAAATCCCTTTCCTTGATAGGATTTACAGGGATAAGATTAATATGTGCATGAAGGGGCTTTGCGATTTTGGAAAGCCTCTCCGCTTCCTCTTCGGAATCGTTCACCCCTCCCACAAGGCTGTATTCAAAGGTGATGCGTCTGCCGGTCTTTTCAAAATAGTATATACAGGCATCGGTTATCTCTCTGATGGAATACCTGTTTGCTATGGGCATCAGTTCTCTCCGCTTTTCGTCCGTCGTGGCATGGAGGGAAATCGCAAGCGTAAGCTGAAACTTCATATCCGCAAGTTCCCTTATTTTAGGGACAAGACCGCAGGTGGATATCGTGAGATTCCGCTGGCTTATGTTTAATCCTCTCTCATCCGTCAGCATACCGACAAATTTTACTATGTTATCAAAATTATCCATGGGCTCGCCGCTTCCCATAACGACGACATTTGAAATCCTCTCGCCGATATCTCTCGAGATTGCATATATCTGTCCCAGCATCTCCCCTACGGTAAGATTCCTTACAAGTCCGTCTATTGTCGATGCGCAGAAGGCGCAGCCCATCCTGCATCCCACCTGTGAGGAAATACAGACCGAGTTTCCGTGGTGATAGCGCATCAGCACGCTTTCTATCATATTCCCGTCGGATAAAAGGAAGAGATACTTCCTCGTCCCGTCAAGCTTCGACTCCTGGAGCCTTGCGATCTCCATTTTATCAAGGGGATGCCCGGCAAGAAGCCTTTCCTTTAACTGCTTTCCCACATTAGTCATCTCACCCGGCTCAAGCACGCATTTTTTGTGGAGCCATTCGTATACCTGTCCGGCTCTGAAAGACTTCTCACCAAGGCTCTCTATTTCATTTTTAAGTTCATCAAACGATAATGATCTAAGATCCATCCTTTATTTACCCGTCCGCCTGAAAACCGTATAGAAAAAGCCGTCGCATTTGTCTCTATCCGGGAGGAGCTGCACCGGTCCCTTCAGGATCTCAAAAGGAAGCTCTCCGGTTATGCGCTTTGCCTGCTCCTCATTCTCTCCGGGATTAATGGTACAGGTACTGTAAAGAAGCACTCCCCCGACCTTTACATATTTATACGAAGCTTTTACAATCTCCCACTGAATCCTTTCAAGCTCCCTTATTCCCTCCGGAGTTACATTATACTTTATATCCCTCTTTTTTCCGAGAACCCCCAGTCCGCTGCAGGGGACATCAAGTATCAGAACATCTGCCTTTTCTATATACTCCCCGTTTGTAACACACGCATCCCACACCGCGGCCGTCAGATTATCAGCCTTCATGCGCACCGCATTTTCCGTTATCCGGCTTACCTTCTCCCCTGAAAGGTCGCAGGAGACAACTCTCCCGGTCTCTCCCGCAAGCTCTGCCGCAAGAAGACTCTTTCCCCCCGGCGCTGCGCAGGCATCATATACAACATCCCCCTTTTTTATGCCTGCCGAGAGTATCGCAAGAACCGAGCTTATATCCTGCACGGTAAAAAGCCCTTCCGAAAACCCGGGGAGTTTGCTTATATCCCCTGTCTCTTCAGCAGTATAAACAAAGGGAACTCTTTCATCCCTTTTTAAAACCACTCCGGATTTTTCAAGCTTACGGACAATTTCCTCTCTCTCACTATCCGGGATGTCGCACCTTAATCTAAGCGAGAGCGGATGGATTCCCAAAAGCGCATCCAGTATCTTTTCCGTCTCCTCTTTTCCGTATATTCCGTTCCAGAATTCCGAAAGCCACTCAGGGACCGAGTATTTCACGCTTAAATACTTATTAAAATCCCTGTCCTTATCCGGGTATTCAAAGCTGTCCTTCCCCCGTGAGATATTCCTTAAAACTCCGTTTACAAAGCCGGAAAGTTTGGAAAACCCTCTCTTTTTGGAAAGCTTTACCGCCTCATTTATCGCGGCACTGTCCGGCACGCTGTCCATATAGATTATCTGGTATGTGGCAAGGCGCAGAAGATTTCTTATGAAGGGCTTTTGTTTTTTTACGGGTGTGTTTGAGACAAGGTCGATCCTGTAATCGAGCTCTATCCTTCTTTCTACGCACCCCTCAAACAGCCGTTTAAGAAAAGCCTTGTCCCTGCCCTCTAAATAATCGTATTTATCAAGAATATCCTTTATTAACTTATTCGAAAAACAAAGCTCCTTCTCAAAGGTAAGGAGCCCGTCCAAAGCTATTTCTCTTATGTTTTCCATATAAAACCAATACCGTTTCCCGCGGTTAACCGAGCCTGTTTCCCCTCTCAAGCTTTGCTCCGAGGAGAAAATCCCTTGCGCTCATAGCCTTTTTTCCCTCAAGCTGGAGCTGCAAAACCTCCAGGATCCCGTCTCCGGTGTTCACACAAAAGCTCTCTTTCCCCACGCTTACGATCTCTCCGGGTTTTAATGACTTATCCGAAGGTATAGGCTTTCCGTCCGTATCCTTTGCGGGGTATGCCTTCCATATCTTGAGCTGCTTTCCTGAAAGCCTTGTATACGCGCTGGGCCATGGATTCAGACCACGCACCTGTCTTGAGATAACAGCGGCGCTCTTCTCAAAATCTATCTTTCCAAGCTCCTTGCTTATAAGCTTTGCATAGCAGCTTTGGGAGTCATCCTGCTTTTCGGGGACAAGTTCTCCCTTTTCTATGAGGGGGAGTGCCTCGCAGATCGCCTCCGCGCCTATTTCGGTAAGCCTGTCGTGGAGAGTTTCAAAGGTATCCTCACCTGTTATCTCCGTCTCTTTTTTAAGGAGCATATCGCCGGTGTCTATACCCTCGTCCATCTGCATAATGGTAACTCCGGTCTTTTCCTCTCCCTCAAGTATAACTCTCTGGATGGGGGATGCCCCACGGTACTTTGGAAGGAGGGATGCATGGATATTTACGCATCCGTACCTCGGCATATCCAGTATCTCCTTTGAGATTATCTGTCCGAAGGCCGCTACCACGAATATATCGGCCGGATACTTTCTTAAAAAATCCACGGACTCCGGAGTCTTTATCTTTAAAGGCTGAAATACCTCTATATTGTTTTCAAGAGCAACCTCCTTTACCGGAGAAGGAATAAGCCTGTCGCTTCTTCCCTTTGCACGGTCCGGCTGTGTTACAACGAGCAAAACCTCATGTCCGGCCTTTATTATCGCCCTTAATGCTCCCGCCGCAAAATCCGGCGTTCCCATAAATACGATCTTCATCAGTCTTCCTCCGCAGGCTTTACCTCATAAACCTCGCCCTCGACCTTCTCGGTGTAGAGATGTCCGTCGAGGTGGTCGCACTCATGGCAGATTGCCCTCGCAAGAAGATCCTCACCCTCGAGAGTGTACTCATTCATCTCAACATCGTAAGCTATACATTTAACCTTCTTGGGTCTTGTCACGGTTCCGGCTTTTCCGGGAAAGCTGAGGCACCCTTCGGATCCCGTCTGTTCCCCTTCTGTCTCTACGATCCTTGGGTTAATAAGTATATGGGGATCCTCCCCGGTGGTGTCGATAACGACGATCCTCTTAAGTATTCCGACCTGGGGTGCGGCAAGTCCGACACCCCCTGCCGCGTACATCGTATCAAGCATATCCTCAATAAGTTCCCTCACCCTCGGAGTCACCTCTGTAACTTCCTTGCAGGGCTTATTAAGCACGGGATCACCAAATTCACGAATATTTCTTATTGCCATTTTTATACTCCTTATAAACAGTTTTCCGGGTTGTCATCATCCCCGTCCGGATATTTTTATCAAAGCATATTTACCGGATCAAAATCGAACTGGACTATTTCGTTTTTAAGCCGGGCGCTCTTTAACCTCTCCTCGATAAGATCCTTTGCCTTGACAAGTATATCATATCTTTCCGCTTTTATATATACAACAAATCTGTACATATCCTTTATCCTGCCGATAGAGGCGGGAGCAGGGCCTATGACAGCCATTCCGGATACATCTGCGCCCTCCGTTATATCCGGCGCGTTCTTTCGTATCCCTCCCCCGATATTTTCCGCAAGCTTTTCCGCGCGTTCCCTGTCAGGTCCGAATATCTGCACCGCGAGCATATGCGCAAGCGGAGGATAGCCCAAAAGAGACCTGTACGCCTTTTCCTCCTCAAAAAAGCCTTCATAGTCCTGAGCAGCGGCAAACCCGATAGCGTAATGCTCCGGCTGGTATGTCTGTATTACCGCTTCCCCTGGCAGCTCCCCTCTGCCCGCTCTTCCCACCGCCTGCACAAGCAGCTGGAAGGTTCTCTCCGCAGCATGGAAATCCGTGCTCCCGAGGGAGAGATCCGCCGCAAGAACCCCAACCAGAGTTACCTTCGGAAAATCGTGTCCCTTAACTATCATCTGGGTTCCCACAAGAATCTGCGCTTCCCCGTTTGAAAAGGTTGAGAGTATCTTTTCGTAGGAATCCTTTGTCTTCGTCGTATCCGCATCCATACGGAGCACCTTAACACCGGGGAAAAGCCTGTTTAAGCTTTCTTCTATCTGCTCCGTTCCCGCCTTAAATCCGGCGATATATTTTGAACCGCACTCCGGACAGACTTCCGGACGCGTCGTTTCATATCCGCAGTAATGGCATACCAGCTTCCCGCCGTAATGCTCGGAAAGCGATACATCGCAGTGGGGACACTTCATGACCTTCCCGCACTCCCTGCAGGAGATAAAGCCCGAGTAACCTCTGCGGTTCAAAAAAAGTATACTCTGTTCGCCCCTGTCAATGCGGTCCCGCAAAAGTTCCTTAAGCTTTCCCGAAAAGATCGACCTGTTTCCCTCCTTAAGTTCCCGGCGCAGATCTACCACAGAAACCATGGGAAGCGCTCCCCCTGTAAGTCTCTCCTTCAGCTTAAACATCCTGTAATGCCCCTGCTGCGCATTATAATACGCATCGACGGAAGGCGTAGCCGATCCCATTACAAACGCGCAATCCGACATATCCGCAAGCTTTTCCGCCACTATCCGTGCGTGATACTTCGGAGTACTCTCGGATTTATAGCTTGTCTCATGCTCCTCGTCCATTATTATCATTCCGAGATCCGGAAAAGGAACAAACAGAGCTGACCTCGGGCCGATGACTATGTCTATCTCTCCGTTTTTTGCACGCATACACTGATCGTATTTCTCTCCGGGAGAGAGCGTGGAATTCATAACGCTTACCCGGTTTCCAAAGCGCCGGAAAAATCTGACCAGTGTCTGGTATGTCAGCGCTATCTCCGGGATAAGGAAAATGGCCTGTTTTCCCTTCTTTACAACATCCTCAATAAGCGCCATATACACTTCCGTCTTGCCGCTTCCGGTGATCCCGTGTATAAGATATCTTCCCTTTATTCCGTTTTTTTCATCCTCCCTCACCGCGTCTACGATGGCCTGCTGGTCCGGGCTGAGGCTTTTTCTCTCCTCCTCCCGCGAATCCATGTGTACAGGGTTTCTGTACCGGGTAACGCTTTCCACCTTAAGCGCTCCGGCTTTTGCAAGCGAGGCTATGGAGGATGAGCTTACTCCGAGCTTTCCCGTTATCCACTCGTAGGGAATGGTCTCCTGCAAAAGCAGCTCCTCAAGGAGCTTAACCTTGGCATTCTGGTGCTTTCTGAGTGCCTCTCCCTTAAGCGCAAGAAGCTCCTCCCTGCCCATCAGTCTTACCACCTCCCGGAACTCGAGCTTCTTTACACTCGCTTTCGCGGGGAGGACAACCTTGAGCGCCTGATTCATTGTCCCGCCGAAGGATTTTCTTATAAAGGCTGCAAGTTCAACCTGTTTTTCCTCTATCGTAACCGCATCCTTTGCGATACCCGCGATATCCTTTACCTTTTCCGGATCATAGGCGGTATTCTCCGAAAGTGCGATGATATAGGCCTTTTTAATGGTGTTTCCCTTCCCGAAGGGCACAAGCACCCTCGTTCCGACATCCACCTTTTCAAGAAGGTTCTCCGGAATACGGTAACTGAATGGTCTGTCCAGCTTATCCAGCGATATATCGATTATGACATCAGCATATATCAAACCCTGATTCCCTCTTCCTCTAAAATCTCTTTTATGAGCACCCTCTCATCCATCGGATATTTGACACCCTTTATCTCCTGATAATCCTCGTGACCCTTTCCCGCAAGGACTATGATATCTCCCTTTTTCCCGTTCTTTATCGCGTAGCGGATAGCCTCTTTTCTGTCCGGTATCTCCACATACTTTCCCTCCGTCTTCGATATACCGGTCTTAATATCCGCTATAATATCAAGAGGCTCCTCAAACCTCGGATTATCCGATGTGATTATCGTAAGATCCGAAAGACGCCCGCTGACCTCTCCCATCTCATACCTTCTCGATCTTGCCCTGTTTCCCCCGCATCCGAAAAGGCATATCAGCCTTGCCGGGTCATACTCTCTTAAGGTTGTAAGAATGCTCTCCAGTGCCATCGCATTATGCGCGTAGTCTATGAGCAGGGTAAAATCCTCCGATACCTTTACCTTCTCGATCCTTCCCTTTACATGTGACACCGCCAGCGCTTCCTTTATATCACCATCTGTTATATCAAAATGCCTGCATACCGCGATGGCGCAAAGAGCGTTGTAGACACTGAATCTTCCGGGTGTGGGAATTCTGATATCCAGACTGTCCGATCTGCCGGCACTGTCGGTATTATTATCATGAGCGCCTCTATTTAGTATATTTACTATAAAATCCACTCCGAGATTTCCCGCGGTTTTATCGAGCTTAAGATCTGTAGCCCTGATGTCACATCCCGCTCCCAGTCCGTAGGTCTCAAGCTCGCAGGTATGCCCCTCCGTGACCGCCTTAAAATGCTCGTCATCGCCATTGGCTATCCCGATACGGCACTGCTTGAAAAGTCTCGATTTGCACTCAAGATAATCCTCAAAGCTCGAGTGTTCCCCTACTCCGATATGATCCGGGGACAGATTGGTGAAAATTCCGTAGTCGTAAATAAAGCCCTGTGTCCTGTGCTGCATAAGCGCCTGGCTCGATACCTCCATTACGACCACCGAAAGCCCGGCCTTGACCATTTTTGCGAAGCTCTCCTGAAGTATATAGGATTCGGGGGTCGTGTTTTTTGAAGGGATATGCTCATCTCCGATTATCGTTTCGATGGTGCCGATAAGCCCGCATCTGATTCCCGCGTGCTCAAGGATAGCCTTAAGAAGATAGGTCGTCGTGGTCTTTCCCTTGGTTCCGGTTATGCCTATCGTAGTAAGCTTTTCCGCCGGATTTCCGAACCACGCCGCAGACATAAATGCGAGGGCGTATCTTGTATCATCGCAGACATAAAGCGATGCCCCAGTCTCTTTTATCTCTTCCATATCCTTTTCGGACACGATGGCGGATGCTCCGTTTTTTACCGCCTCCATCGCGGCGTCATGCCCGTCGAAGTTGGTTCCCCTGATGCAGACAAATACGCACCCTTCGGAAACCTTTCTCGAATCGTATACGAGATCCTTAATCTCAATATCCCCGTTTCCGCATACCAGCTTCGCCCCGGTTTTTTCCATAAGCTTTTTAAGTATCATTTTAAGCACCCTTGCCGCGCAATGCGGTCTTTTTGAAAAATAAAACAGTTACTGTTCGCCACATTTTAGTACCGAAAAGTAACTGCCTTCGATCACATTTTTATCCGAGTATTCTCTTTTTTTCAAAGAAATCATCGATCGCCTGTACAAAAGAGTCCGATGACATTGATTTCAAGAGATATCCATCGGGTTTAAGTCCCATAACATCCATAATTGTATTCCTGTCGTTCTTTCCCGTGAGGAAGATTACCGGAACACCCGAAAAATCCTGCTCTGTCCTGACGATTTCAAGGACCTGCTTGCCGTTTATAACCGGCATCTCATAATCCAGAAGAACAAGATCCGGCTTATCGAGACTTAAATATTTAACCGCCATCGCGCCGGAATTGGCAAGAATAACCTGATACTTATCTCCGAGGAGATTCTTGACATTTCTAAGCATTACTCCCGAGTCATCCACTACAAGTATCTTCTTCTTGATCGTATTTTTCTGCTCTGCGAGAAATTCATCTATATGAGCGGCTATTTCCTTTACATCAAAGGGTCGGAATATCTCTTCCTCGATGGCGGACGCGGTAACCGTAGCCCTTATGCCTTCGATATCTATGGGATAGCCCAAAAGGAAGATCGGAATGTCCTTTTCAATGGCAAGATCGCGCAGATAAACCAGAGCCTGGGTTTTCTCACCCATACTTGATTCCACAATTATCATGCAGATATCCGGCGGCTCCTGTATCGAGCTTATCATCTTGAGCTCCGGCTCCATCTCTATGATGTTGTGCCCGTATTTCCTTATATATTCCAAAAGAGAGGAAGTAAGATATTTCTTTCCTTCTCGAATAACCAAAATGTTCGCCATAAAAACTCCCGGCAATCAAAAACAAAAATATTATATCCTTATAATTTTACTATTCAGAGCTACCTTGTGTCAACAGTTTTAACTGACACTGCCCTGCATCGGTTTTACCCGATTCTCCCGACCCACGCTAATACAGCTCTTTTACATCGCTGAAATTCCAGGATTTGATATTAAGCTCAACGACGGGAGAACCGCAATAAGCACATGTCTTTGCCCCCAGCATCTTAAGCGGAGCTCCGCAGTTCGGACAGTTCACGCCAATTCCCGCCTGATAATTGTTCTCTCCGGCATCTCTGTCCTGTACATATATCATGTCGATATTGTACTTGCTCTGTGTCTTTACCTCCGCATTGCCGGCGACAACGCTTCCGTCCATATCCCTGACATAGTAGAGATATTCAATCGCCGACTGAAAGGTTATAATGCATCTTCCCTTTGATTTGTTGTACTGGTTTATCTCGGTGCGGTGGATCTTTATATTGTCATAAAATGCCGTGTGATCCCTGTCCTTAAGCTCACGGATCCTCATTTCAAGTTTGCTCTGAAGCTCGTCATACCCCTCGGATAAAAGCTCGGGATCCTTTGCGGCTATGGCGCGCAGAAAGCTTGTAAGCACTGCCTCCGCCCTTGCCTTTGCCTCATCATAATCAAAATCCGGGAAATCCCTGTTTATACTCGGCAAAATGATCCCCGTAACACCGGAGACCGACTTTGGAGGCTGCTCCATCATATCCGCCTTCGTAACTCCCGAATCCTTCACCGCCCTCGCAAGCTCTGCGACATCTGAGATGGTTCCTGCTATATCCCTGGTGGCACCGGCTATTTTCTTTATTATCCTGAACACTACAAGCACTCCGATAAGGATTATTATAAGTATTATGATTCCGGGTATAAAGCTTCCGCCCATAATCTCTCCTCTTGATCAAAGGTTATTAAAGATGCTGCTTCCGTTGTTTCCATACATCACTGCCGCGCCAAAGGCTCCGATCCAGATCACAAAGAAAAGAATCGAAAGGGCGATAGCTATTATTCCGACGATAAGCCCTGCTTTTGCAAGCTTTTTGCCGGTATGTATCTTCTTCGTCGTAATAGTTGCCTGCTCCATAACCTTGCCGTGGAGGATATTGGTTGCTATGGCAAATCCGATTCCGAACAGTCCGTAGATAAGTCCGAATATCAATCCGTAAAAGGGTGCCCAGCAAAACATAGCCGCAAGAACGCTCCATACGAGGGAATTGATTCCAAGCACAAGACCGGTGATCTCTTTTCCCGGGCACCTTGTACCCACCGGTGCCTGCTGCTGATAGGGATTGTATGTCTGCTGAGTATTAAACTGCTGCGGGTTAGCCTGCTGCTGGCTAACCTGCTGATAATAAACCGGGCCGTTTTCCTGTACCGGCGTGGCATTTACATTTGCATAAATGTTTTCGTTATTGTCCATTTTTCTTCCCTCACTTGTATTTTCCTCTGTTATATCACGGGATTTTCAATAATGTCATTTATAATACTGTAACACTCTTTAAGTTCATTCGCAAGCTCGGTTCCGCTTCTTACCTCGGTCACAAGCTTTGTCCTTATATCCGACAGCTCCTTTATCTTTGCTCCGAATACCTCGTCCTCCATAAGAGAATACTGCTTTTCAAGCTCGCCTATTATATCCGATGCCACCGCAGATACCGCGTTAAAGCACTTCTTTCTTGCCTCCTGTATCTCCCGGAGCTTGCTCTCCTCGACAGCCTTATCGGCGATGACCAGAGCGACATCCATGGCTGCCATCACGGGTCCTACGACCTTTCCCACCTTTGCAAGCTTGCCGGTAAGCCCCACAAGCTCCGTAGGCTTAAAGGCTTTCCCGAAATAATAGCTCATCTGGATAACCGCCTGGGACAGCGTCGCCCCGCCCGAAAGCGCAAGTTCTCCCTTTTCCCCCGTCACATTTCCGAAGCCCAGCTTTGAGATGGCATCTCCGCCGTTTCTTATCATCTTCTCATAAGAAGCGTATTTTTTAATAAAATTATTGAAATCAACGGCCGCAAGGGAATCGGACAGATATCTTTCGCTGTTTATATCCTTAAAGACATATATCGCCATATCGGTGGAAAGCACATCCCCGAGTTCATCAAGAAGCTGATCGTTAACCTGCGTAAGTTCTTTCTCAATATCATCGATCGCATCGTCGGTAGCCCGCTTTATCCGTATATTGACATCATTTATATCATCATCCGTTATCTCATGCTCTCCGATAACTGATGTAAGACCGTCCCCGATATTAATGATCTCCGTGCGGAGTTTGCTCTCTTTTCCGAGCATGGTATATCTCATATCCCGCTTATAGTTCCGGACTGTTCTCTCAAGTCTTGAAAGTACGGCAGTCATGTTTTTGTCGGTGACCGACCCCGCCTCACTGAGAACAGAGGATATCGTATCCGAGAGAATCGTAAATTTCGTAAGAAGCTTGGCGGTCAGACCTTTTCTGCTTATCTGTTCATTCAAAAGTTCTATAAAGCTCTTAAAGTTGCTCAGCTCTATAAGCTCCTCATCCTCATCCTCCGCGCCTTCTCTGTAATCCTTCGCATCTATAAACGCAATGGGAAAATCTCCGAGATGTCCGCCCTGCTCTTCGAGGGTTCTTGATAAGGTGGCTCTGTAATTATCCTCCAGTTCCCCGAATTCTCCGTCCTCCTGAGACATTTTGTTTACGACCAGAATTATCTTGTTCCGGTAGGAGCGCCTGTAGGCAAGGCTTATGAAATCCCCTATCAGGCAGTCGTCAAATAGCGAGGATGTAAGACAAAATACAATAAGGTCGGATTCCTCTATAGCCTTGTACGCCGCCTCGTCGTGAGAAGTCTTGACCCCTGCAAAAAGCCCCGGAGTGTCGTATAGGACCACATCGCCCCAGCTGTACTTTTCCGTCGTATCCGTCTCCACATTGCTGCTTATCTTTATCTGCCTGTTGCCGGTAAGCGCAGAAATAATAGTGGACTTTCCGGCGTTGTGCTGGCCGACAAAGGCGATGGAGAGCCTCGTCTCCTCAGAGGAGGCGGCTAATTTCGCCGAAGCCTCGCTGAAAGCTGTTGGAGCGTGACTTTTGAGTATCTTCATCACGCGCTCTTCAATCTCTTTTTCCTTCTCTGAAAGACTGTAATACAAAAGTTCCTTATCCATCGACATACCCTTTCTATACACCGGTCTTGATTATGATCTCTTCCTGCAAAATACCGCTTATCTCTTCCGCGCTCACTCTTACGGGCTGTATATACAGTCCCGGATCGTTTATGACCATACTCTTTCCGAAATCACGCTCCACACTGATCCTGTCAAAGGTATCCTTCCTCTCAAGGTCATATTCCGCGCTCCCTGTCATATATCCCTCTATACGCATTGCGTAAGCCTTATCAAGCTCCTCAAGGAAGCCTTCCTGAGCCTCTTTAAGCTCGGTCAGTTTCACATCAACCCTCTCAAGACTTCTGACTATCGTGCCGTAATATTCCTTAACCTTCCCGAGTATCTTCTTCGATGAGCCGTCAAATTCATTAAGCATCTTTTCGAGGTTTTTCCTTCTCATTTCCTCGAGGTCGAGCAAAAGCGAATCGTACAGCTTAAGCCTTGATTCCTCAACCTGTTTTTGCTTTGATTTAACGAATACCCCCGCGATTTCCATTACCGCGCTAACGCCCAAAAGAACCCATCCTACGGGAGTTGCCACAAAGAAAAGTCCCACAACTCCGGCGGCTGCTCCCACCGAGCCGAGCAGGGTCTTTATATCAAATACCGCGCCCGGATTTACCCTGGAAAGTTCTCCGAAGTATGCGCTGAAATTTATGTCCTCAAGAGTATCCGCAAGCACTTCCTCCACCCGGCTCTTGTACTGCTCCCAGACCTTCTCATATCCGACTTTTAACTTTTCTTCTATACCGCTCGACTTTAAGAAATCGTTCCACTTGGATTTTACATCCTTTTTCCGCTTTCCGTAGTTCTCATTTGCAAAGCGTCTTACATCCTCCGCGGCAAAGGATTCCCAAAGACCGTTGAACCCGTCGATAAGCTCATTTCTCATCCGCGCTCCGTAGCTTTCTATTTTGTCAAAGCCCCGCTTACAGTTCTTTCCGATCTCGTCCTTCAGCGTTCTCACAGAGGATAACTGCTCCTGTGCCAGCTTGACATCCTCCTTTATATGGTATGAAGCCCCGTTGAAGATGGTCTGGGCTTTAAGAAGCAAGCCGTACTTTTCCACCATCTCACCGAGTATCCTTAAAAACTCGTCTATCCTCGAGCCCTCCATATACTTTGCCGAGAGCTTCTCATCCCTTTCCGAAAGAGCTGTCTTTGCAGCCAGAAGATGAACCGGAACTATCCGGTAATTCTTATAATCATGATTTATCGAGACATATGTATTTATCCTGTCGATATGTCCCTTTATTGAGTCCTCACCCTCGCTCTCAAACCAGCCGAGAGGATTCTCCAAAAAAGCCTGCCTCTTTTTCTCACTTCTAAGGAAGTTTTCCTTTTTGTTCAGTAGAATGATAACCGGCTTGTTCCGCTGCTTTAGCTCCCTGAGGAAATTAAACTCCGTCTCCTGAACCGAATCGCTGGTTACGACATAGCAAATAAGGTCGCTCTCGTCCATTACTTCCTTTGCCACATCAACATCCGCTTTGCCTCCCGGAGCGCCGATGCCCGGCGTATCTATTATCCGCAGGGAGTGAAAATCATAGACATAATTATATCTTGTAGTCCGCTCAGAACCCCTGCCGATAAAATCATTGTTTATCCCGCCGAGCAAAACAGAATGAAGCGTACTCTTTCCCGCCTTGGTCCTTCCCATAAAGGATATGGTTACGGACCTTGCCCCGGCAGACTGCTTATCCCTCAAAAGCGAAAGGGTCTCCTCCTCGCTTACTATTGCATCGGAGAGCTTTCCGGTCAGCTGTTCAAAGA
Organism: Lachnospiraceae bacterium; assembly: GCA_017479285.1. Lineage (GTDB taxonomy): Bacteria > Bacillota > Clostridia > Lachnospirales > Lachnospiraceae > AC2028. The sequence goes on along the minus strand of JAFVCL010000095.1, from coordinate 3,787 downwards.
AATCCCTGAGCTGCTTTTTTTCCTCGCCGTTGCCAAGCCGGTTTTCGTACTTAAGGACCCTGTCAATCTCTCGCTTAAACAGTTCCGGATACTCACCGAAAAGCTTTACGGAGCGTTCTATCCGCTCTCCCACAAAGCTTATATCGGCCCCGGCACTGTTTGCTATCCTCTCGATAAGCCTGCTGTATGAACCTGCGGAAAACAGGGTTCCCGCGTACCTCTCTTCAAGAGGATTCTCGCCTGCTGCCGCATTCTCCAGCTTAAGAACCGCATCCCTGGCCTCCGTCAAAACCGCCTCATTGGTTTTTCTGTCTATGCCCAGCCTTACCCGGAAACCGTTAAACAGCGTTTCCTCGCGGGGACCTAATTCTCCGTCCTCAAGTGCCACCTTATATCCCAGAAGCATGGCACGCCGTCTCACATCCGCTGATAGTTCGGAGAGCTTGGACAAAACCTGTTCAAGAGAGATTTTATTCTCGCTGTCCTTTATGATGTCCATAACGGCATCACGGACTCCTTGCCCCAGCCGGTTCTTCTCTATATACTTTTCGAGCCTGAACCATTCCCTGTCGTAAAGGCGATTGTCCGATATCGCCACATAAGCTGCAAAATATACAATTTCAGGAACAATCGAAATGTCCGGCATTTGTTCTCCTAATTCTTCTTAGCTTTCGCTTTCTCCAAGACATCACCAATGGTTATCATCATTTTTGTTATATCATAAGGCTTCGCGATATGTGCATTCATGCCAGAATCCAGCGCTTCCTTTACATCCTCGGAAAAGGCATTCGCTGTAACCGCGATGATGGGTACGCCTGCTTTTTCTCTGTCTTCAAGTGCCCTTATCTCCCTCGTCGCATCGTACCCGTTCATAACGGGCATCTGGATATCCATAAGCACAAGGTCATAGTATCCCGGAGCCGCAGCCCTTATCATATCCACGGCTTCCTTTCCGTTCTCCGCTGACTCGATGGTAAAGCCTTCCTCACTCAGGATCATGTTTGCGATCTCTCTGTTTACAAGAGCATCCTCAACCAGCAACAGCCGCATCTTTGAAAAGTCCATGACCCGGCGGTTGCTCTCACCACTCTCATTATCGCTTTTGGCTTTAGAATCCGCAACAGTCTCAAAAACAAATTTAAGGATGAATTCCGTTCCCTTTCCGGGTGCGGTGATTATATTTATCTCGCCTCCCATAAGATCCACGATACTCTTAGTGATTGCCATTCCAAGGCCGGTTCCCTGGATGTTCTCGACTTCCCTGGTCTTTTCCCTCGAATATGCCTCGTATATCCTGTCCGCAAACTCCTGCTTCATACCGATTCCGGTATCCTTGACCCTGATTTCGTATGAACCCCTGCCGTCCCTGTTATCCGTCTGGTCAAGGATCAGCTCTATGCTTCCGCCCACAGGAGTATATTTATATGCATTACTTATAAGATTAAGAAGCACCCTGTTTATACAATGCTTGTCCGCAATGACGACTCTTTCCGAAATGTTATTACAGCTTACTTTAAAATTAAGCTGCTTCATGCTCATCTGAGCAGAAAACATATCTCCCGCCTCATGCATCGTATTTACAATATCCACAGGAGCATTGTTAAGCTCCATCTTTCCGCTCTCTATGCGGTTCATATCAAGAATATCATTTATAAGGGCAAGAAGCTGCTGGCCGGAAGCATCTATGTTGGAAAGATAATCTGCTGTCTCGGGAGAGAGGCCTTCCTCTTTTCTCGCAAGGGCAGTGTATCCTATTATCGCATTCATGGGTGTTCTTATATCATGACTCATATTTGAAAGAAACACTCTCTTTGCGGCATTGCTCTGCTCCGCCTTAACCTTCTCGACCTCCATCTTTTTCTCGCGCCTTACCGTGATTGAAAAGACATTTATTATTATCCCGAGGGCTATGGCGACAAGGGACATCTGTACTATGCTGTTAGTTGTCAGCGAGTTGTTCAGCTCATCCATCTTACCGACAAAGTACTTTTCGGTCTCGATTATCTGATCCACAGTCCTTCTTATCCCATACTCTTTAAACTCCGCGTCATGGTGCTCCATAACCTCGCTCACGATCTCTTCCGTCTTGTCATGGGCGGATTCTCTAACCCAGAGAAGTGAAATGAAAAAGATAATGAACAAAAGAGATACCCATACGATCGTGGACTTTCCGAAACGCTGCTTTTTATCCCTTCCGAATACATATCTGAAGAAAATAAATCCCATTATGCTCCAGAGCACAAGTATAAAGTAGGACTCCGTGTTAAGACCGCTTATGGACCAGATATGCGGAAGCATAAAATACACGGCAAAAAGAAGCGAAATGATACTACCGACAAATCCCGTGATTTTGTATATCCTGTCGTTATTCTCCTTTGCTGTTCTGTACGCGATCACGGAGGTATACGCATAGGCTATCGTCGCACCTATCGTATTTACATCCACTATCCATCCGATGGCGGTCCGCCCGAAAAAAGGGATAGGGATTGATATTATCATTACAAAGAGTATCGCATAGACAGGTGTGCCTTTTTTACTCAGCCTGCCAAGTCTTCCGGGGATAATATCCTCTTTTGCCATCGAATAGAGAAGCCGGCTGACAGCTATGAAGTTTCCCACAAGCCCGGTCACTATCGCTCCGAGGGCGGTTATCCCCAGTATGACAACACCGGATTTTCCAAGCAGGGTCTCACCTGCAAAGAAGGTCGGGAGGCCTTTGATCCCCTGGAGATTCCCCAGATCATTAATGTAGCTCTCCCAGTTCAAATAACCGTCGGGTATAACGGATGAGGCCATCAAAGCGAGAGCGATATATGCGACCGTTCCAGTGGCTACCGCAATTGTCATTATCTTAAATGACTTTTTTGTACTGAATCTGAACTCCCCCGCACTGTGCGAAATCGACTCATATCCCACAAAGGCCCAGGGAGCAAGGGCGATGATATTTATTACTCCCAAAACAGGCTTATTACCCGTGGCAAACAAGGGTCCGGGGGAAGAAAGGGCTCTGCCGCTTATAAGAAGAGCAACAAACCCGGTCATTATACCGGCTGCAAGAAGTATCGCCATTATGATCTGGACTCTCGAAGCCGCTTTCCCGCCGATAAGACATACCGCCCCGAATATCTCCAGAACAAAAAGAGAAAGCAGAACTTCTCCCAGATATACATCAAAGCCGGCAATCCGGTAATGGAGCCCGAATTGGAAAAAACTACCGAAAAGATTTCTGCATATAAGAGGAAGCGCTGTCGCATTCGCCCATATTATCGCAATATATACGAGCACAAGGAACCAGGCGCTAAGAAAACCATGGTCGTGCCCAAGACTGTTTTTCGCGTATGTAAAGGTTCCGCCGGCATCGGCAAAACGATTCATAAGGTAATGGTAATTGGCTCCGATTATCAGCATAACGATCGCTCCGGCGATCATACCTATAGCGGTGCCCAACGGACCGGCTATCGGAAGGAATGTCGTCCCGGGCATAACAAAGGCTCCCCAGCCGACACTGCAGCCAAAGGACAAAGCCCACACTCCCAGAGGTGACAAATACTTATTAAGGGCATTGCCGCTGTTATTACAATTATTATCATTATTATTTTCCATTGCGGATTCCATAAGGCAGTTCCTTGGTTACGCTGTAAAAGCACAGGTACACGAAATTATTATATCACAGACATTGCTTCGCAAGTCTGTGATCGATTCCGGTTTCGCTTCGCGAATATTATATCACAGACATTGCTTCGCAAGTCTGTGATCGATTCCGGTTTCGCTTCGCGAATATTATATC